>CAMFQG010000068.1 GCA_945980035.1 uncultured Clostridia bacterium | reverse complement strand
GGGAATGGGCGTTTAGGCTCTCGACTTTTTTGTCTAAAATACAATAAAAACACCTCTATTCTTTGGTAAAAAAGACGTAACTTTTTTCTTGCATTTTTGATACAGATGGATTATAATAGTTACACAGGTGGCAATTAGTGTCACAAAGTGACTAATATTTACAAATTATGCACAATTATTGTAGGAGGTGGCAAAATGTTTTTCGGTACGTCAACACATAGTATTGATTCAAAAGGCAGAATCGTTTTGCCGGCTCGTTTCAGAGAGAAGCTGGGAGAAAGCTTTTATATAGCAAAGGGCTTCTTTGATTGTGTACAGGTTTTATCTGTTGAAGAATTTGAAAACCTGAGAAAAAATATTAAGGCACTTCCTGCCCAGTCTGCACTTGCCCTACAGTATGCAATTATCGCTACTGCTGTAGAGGTAACTCCTAATTCGCAGGGACGTATTCCCATTCCTCAAAACCTTCGTGAGGTTGCACAGCTTTCAAAGGATGCAGTTGTTGTAGGAATGGACAAGCGTGTTGAAATCTGGGACAAGGATAAGTTTGATGAGTTTAATAAGGCTAATCAACCGGCGGTAATTTCTGCTTTGGATATGTTAAGTTTATAAGAGGTTAATATGGAGTTTTCTCACATTCCTGTGCTTCTGTCTGAAACAGTAGATGGGCTTAACATTAATCCTAACGGAATTTATGTGGACGGCACTGCAGGAGGCGGCGGCCACTCTGCTGAAATTCTCAGCAGGTTAGACGGTGGAAAGTTAATCTCCATTGACCAGGACCCTGATGCTGTAAAAACTGTTACAGAACGCTTTAAGGACAATCAAAATTCAATTATAATAAAAGGTAATTTTTCCAATATCAAAGAATTGCTTAACGATAGATGCATATATCAGGTTGACGGTGTTATGTTAGATATAGGCGTATCTTCCCATCAGCTGGACACACCTGAACGCGGGTTTTCGTTTCACGAGGACGCACCCTTGGATATGCGTATGTCGCAGAGCGGAACTACAGCCGCCGAGCTTGTAAACACTCTGCCTCAAAGAGAGCTTTCAAGAATTATCTTTACATACGGTGAGGAAAAATTTGCCGACTCAATAGCAAGGTCAATAGTAAAGGCAAGGGAAGTATCCCCTGTAAACACTACCTTTGAGCTTGCCGAAATAATAAGGAACTCGGTGCCTGAAAAGGTTAGGCGAAACGGACATCCGGCTCGCAAAACCTTTCAAGCCTTGAGAATAGCCGTTAACCATGAGCTGGAAGCTTTGGAAAAAGGTATGGATGAAGCCTTTGAGCTTCTGACTCCTGGTGGGCGACTTGCAATTATCACATTCCACTCATTAGAGGACAGAATTGTAAAGCAAAAAATGGCTTATTGGGCTCAGGGTTGCACCTGTCCCAAGGATTTCCCGGTGTGTGTATGCGGTAATAAACCTAAGGCAAAAGTGATTACACGAAAGCCTATTGTAGCAAATCAACAAGAATTAGAGATAAATATACGCAGTAGAAGTGCAAAATTAAGAATTTGCGAAAAAATTTAAAAAATTTCTTATTTGCTATAGACAATCGTAACAATTTGTAGTAAAATATAACAGGTTTGTAAATAATTTATTAAACACAAGAAATAGTGTTGTAACACAAAAATCGACACAATATAGTGTATATTTCCCTATAAGAAAATTAAGTTGAATTTATTACAAATTGACAAAATGTTAACAATTTGTAACTTATTTCTATATACGAAAAATAATAAGTTTTTACTTTATAGAAACTGCTTGAAAACGGTCGGGCAAAAGAGATTTGAAAATATCAACTTTTCTTCTCGAAATGGGTGTCGAGGCTCTCGACTTTTTATAATATATAACTTTAGAGGTAACATAGATGGCATATAATGAACACAGTGTAGCGTATGACTTGGATTTATTCAAGGACAATACCGCAAAGAAAATTCCCGAAAAACAGAATACTAAAGATACTGAAAACAAAGTAGTAAAAATCTCTGAAGAAGATACATATAAAATCCGCAGAAGAAAGCATAACCCCTTTAAGATTTTTGTGGGCAGTGTTTCTGCAACAATCGCTACGGTAATAATTGCGGCAATCATTGTAGGACAGGCTCAGCTTACTGAGTTGAATCAGCAGATTATTACTGCCCAGGAAACCTTGGAGAATGCTAAAAGTACATACACACAGCTTGAAATGGGAAATCAGTCAAAGCTTTCAACTACCGAGATTGAAAAATATGCTGAAACCAAGCTTGGTATGTCAAAAACAGAAAATGCTCAAAAGGAGTTTGTTTCTTTATCTCAGGGGGACAAAGCTGAAATCTCCGGTGATGCAAACCTTAATTTTTTCCAAAAAATTATAAACGCAATCACAGGACTTTGGTCATAACATTCAGCTAAATTTAATAAATATGTTATGGATAAAATAAGAGTTGAGATGTGTAATCTTAACTCTTTTTTAATCTATATGGAATTGCAGGGAACCCGTCGGGTAAAAAAGTATTGAGAATTTTAGCATTTCTACCCGGAATGGGTGTCGAGGCTCTCGACTTAGCTTAATATACGAATATTTAAGAAAGGAGCAGATTATGGCAGGAAAAAGTAAAAAGAAGTCATCAAAGGGCGTTATGCAGACTTTAAGGTCCAGAACAACCTATTTGATTATAATAATTCTGGTAATCGGATTTGGAGCAATCACAAGCAGACTTGCTTATTTGCAGACTATAGGAAGCTCCTATTTACAGGAAAAGGCTGTTGAGCAACAGCTGAGAGATACGACCATAAGCGCAAAGCGAGGAACAATATACGACGCAAAGGGCAAAGTACTTGCTCAGAGTGCTTCTGTTTGGAAGGTGGTACTTGCTCCTGCATACTTTGAAAACAATTCCCAACGTAAGGAAGTGGCTCGAGGACTTTCAGAAATACTTGAGCTTGACTATAAGGATATATATAAAAAGACAAAGCAAAAATCCTACTATGTAATTATAAAGAGTAAGATTGAAAGCGATACAAGAGATAAAATCTTGAAGTTTTCCAAAAAGATTTCTAAAGAAAACAAAAAGCTTTCCAGAGTAATCGAGCTTGTAGATGACTACAGAAGATATTATCCCTATGAGGATTTGGCGTCTTCCGTAATCGGATTTACAGGCTCTGACGACCAGGGACTTGAGGGAATTGAATATCAGTATGACGAATATCTGACAGGTACACCCGGCAGAAGAATTACCGCAAAAAATGCCAACCAAACTGATATGCCCTTCCAGTATGAACAAAATGACGATCCTAAGGACGGCAACAGTATAACTCTGACAATAGACGAAACAATCCAATCTATTGCAGAAAAATATATGAAACAGGGTATTATAAATAATAATGTAATCAACCGTGGCGTCTGTATTATTATGGACGTGAACACAGGGGCAATCCTTGCAATGGTAACTGTTGACGGCTACGACTTAAACAACCCTTACGATTTGCCACAGGCTGACCTTGACGCAATCGGACTCTTGCCTGAGGACGAACGTGCAGAGGCTGAAAGTGCCGCACTGTCTGCTATGTGGAGAAACAAGGCTGTTTCCGACACATACTACCCCGGTTCCGTATTTAAAATCTGCACAAGCTCAATGGCACTTAATGAGGGACTTGTAAACGATAACAGCACTTTCTATTGCAGCGGTTCTGTTCATATGTATGACTATAATATCGGTTGTCACTTAAGATCAGGTCACGGAACTCAAAACTTTTTTCAGGCAATTTGTAATTCCTGCAACCCTGCTTTTATTAAAATCGGTGAGATGCTTGGCAGAGATCGTTTCTGGAATTACTATCAGGCATTTGGCTTTTCAGAAAAAACAGGCATTGACCTGCCCGGTGAGGCTGACGACATCTTCTTTAGCCCGGACGGCTCAATGACAGACCTTAACCTTGCAACTGCTTCATTCGGACAGAACTTTGCAATTACACCTATACAAATGATTACAGCCTGCGCGTCTATTGCAAACGGCGGAAAATTAATGCAACCGTATTTGGTACAGTCCATTTCCGACGCAGAGGGCAACGTAATTAAAAATATGGAGCCTGTAGTTAAGCGACAGGTTATTTCTGAGGAAACTTCCAAAAAAATGTGTGACTACCTTGAAAGAAATACAACTCAGGGCGGTACAAACAACGGTTATGTTCCCGGTTATCGTGTAGGCGGTAAAACAGGTACCTCAGAAAAGCTTACCTCAACCGACGGTTCAGAGGACTATATAGCGTCTTACTGCGGATTTGCTCCTGCAGATAATCCACAGGTAGCCTGCCTTGTGTTTTTCGATAAACCAAAGGGCGGTGTTTACTACGGTAGTCAGGTTTCTGCTCCTGTGTTCGTGAACATTATGAGCGAGGTTATGCCTTACCTTGAAATCCAGGCTGAATATACAGACGAAGAAATGCAATATGTTGATACTGTGGCAGGTTCATATATTGGGCTTTCAACTGAGAAAGCAAAGAGTGCCGCAGAAAAGGATGGATTTACGGTAACTATTAAGGGTGAGGGCGACAAGGTTATTTCTCAAATTCCTCATGCCGCCGCTAAAATCCCTGCTGACGGTAACGTAGTTCTCTACACAGACGAAACTTCCGAGTCAGAATTAGTTACAGTCCCAAATTTGGTAGGTTATTCTGTATCAGACGTAAATGCAGTTGCTTCTGCATATGGATTGAATGTAAGCATATCCGGTATTACCACAAGCTCAGGCTCTGTATCTATTACTCAGAGCATTGACGCAGGAACACAGGTGTCTGAGGGAACTGTTGTGTCCGTAAGATTCGGCGGAACCACAATCGTTCACGACTAAGAATTATAAAGGGGAAGTATGATAGTATGATTTTCGGTATTTGGACATTTTTCACAGCACTTTTATCCTTTGGTATTACTGCACTGTTAGGAAGGTTTTTGATTCCTGCTTTGCACAAGCTAAACTTCGGTCAGACTATTCTTGATATCGGCCCGTCATGGCACAAGAATAAGCAGGGTACTCCCACAATGGGCGGTATTATGTTTATTGCAGGAATGGTTGTTACAACAATCGCAAGCCTGCTTCTTTACAATGCCTTCGGCGAAAGCCTTGTAAGCGTTTTCCAGCTTGATATAGGAAAATATACAACAGGTGCATTTGTAGGTCTTGGTATGGCTCTTTGCTATGGCGCTGTGGGATTTTTAGACGACTATATTAAGGTTGTAAAAAAGCGTAATCTTGGCTTAACCGCTATTCAAAAGCTTGTTTTCCAATTTGCCATTGCAATTATTTATCTTATAGTGATTTCCCTGTTTGGCTTCAGTACATCAACTATAATTCCCTTTGTGGGAAGAGTTGACTTGGGATGGTTTTACTATGTTATTGCCGCCGTTGTAATTGTAGGTGTTGTAAATGCAGTAAATCTAACTGACGGTATTGACGGACTTGACGGTTCAATTACTTTCTTTGTTGCAATGTTTGCAATGTTTATCGCAAATGTTGTAGGCAATATGAGTGTTACATTTATGTGCGCCGCTATCGCAGGCGGATGCTTGGGATTTTTAGTGTGGAATTTCCACCCTGCAAAGGTGTTTATGGGTGATACAGGCTCACTGTTTTTAGGCGGTATCATTTGTGCCGTTACCTTTGGAATGGAAATGCCTATTTTGCTTTTGCCTTTAGGAATAGTTTATCTTTGTGAAATGTTCTCCGTCATGTTGCAGGTATCATATTTCAAATTGACTCACGGAAAACGTCTATTCAAAATGAGCCCAATTCACCACCATTTTGAAATGTCAAATTGGTCTGAGGTTAAAATCGTTGCTGTTTTCAGCGCAGTAGCAGGATTGTTTGGACTTGTGGCATTGTGGCTTGTAATTTTCGGTGTGCCTTTTGAATATTTAGTACCCGCAAATTCGGCATTATAATTAATCAAACTTAAATGTAAGGAGGGGATAGTATGTTGCCGTTTGCAGAAGTTATGCAAAAAGCTGATGTTAACAAGTTTTACGATGAAAAATTAAGACAGTCAAGAGCTGCACAAAACAGGCAGAAAACCCCTTCTAAGGGCAGTCATAGACGACCGAAGAAGATAAAAACATTTATGCGCGGAATGGGACTTGATTTACCGTTTTTGTTGCTTGTAATAGTGCTTGTTGTAATCGGCCTTATTATGATGTTCTCTGCAAGTTATCCTGTTTCGTACTATGAAATCGGCGACAGCTTTTACTACCTGAAGCGTCAGCTTATTTTTGCTATTATCGGTGTTGCCGGTATGATAGCCATTTCATTTTTTAACTATAATAAGCTACATAAGCTTGCTCCTATTTTTCTTGCAATATCTTATGTTGCGTTGATTGTTGTGCTTTTTGCCCCGTCGCAGACCGGTGTACGCAGATGGTTTGAGCTTGGATTTTTCAGGTTTCAGGCGTCGGAGCTGACAAAGTTTGCAATTATTTTGTTTTTTGCACATTGGGGCAGTAAGTATTATGAAAAAATGCAGTCCTTTAAGTACAGTGCCTTGCCGGGACTTATAATCTTCGGCACTACAGCAGTTTTGCTTATTCTCGAACCCCACTATTCAGGTATTGTAATTGTAGCTATTCTTACAATATTAATGCTGTATATTTCAGGTATGCGTGTAATATACCTGATTGTTGCAGGAGCATTTCTTGTGGTTGCAGTATTGATTGCGTGGGCAACAGGATTGTTAACCTATGCGTTGGAACGTATGGACGGCTGGGGCCAGGCTCTTGAATATACTACTCCCGAAATGTGGCAGACCACATGGCAAACCCGTAACTCCCTTTATGCAATAGGCTCGGGAGGATTGTTCGGACTTGGACTCGGACAGTCAAGACAGAAATACCTTTGGTTGCCTGAACCTCAAAATGACTTTATTTTTGCTATTGTATGTGAGGAAATCGGTTTCTTCGGTGCATTGATTATTTTGATTATTTTTGCGCTTTTAGTTTGGAGAGGAATCACCCTAAGCCTGCGTGCAAAGGACCGTTTCGGTAAATTGCTTGGCATAGGTCTTTCGTCTCAAATTGGCGTTCAGGTTATACTGAATGTTCTTGTTATTACAGACTGGTTGCCAAATACCGGTATCAGCTTGCCGTTCTTCAGCTACGGCGGAAGCTCCCTTGTTATGTTGCTTTTGCAAATGGGAATAGTCCTGTCTATTTCACGAACGGCAAATATTGAAAAACAGTGAGGAATATATATGAGAATATTGTTTGCAGGCGGCGGAACAGCAGGGCATATTAATCCGGCTCTTGCTGTTGCCGGCTATATAAGAGAAAAAGAACCTACCTCTAAAATATTGTTCGTTGGTAACCGCGGTGGTATGGAAGAAAGTCTTGTGCCAAAAAGCGGTTTCAGAATAGAGAGCATTACAATAAGCGGTTTTAAAAGACAGCTGAGCTTTAATGCACTAAAGGAAAATATTAAAACAGTAAAAAGAACCTTTACTTCCTCTAAGGAAGCCAAGGCAATTATTGAAAAATTCAAGCCTGATATTTGCGTAGGTACAGGCGGATACGTAAGCGGACCTGTTTTGAGAACTGCCGCAAAAATGGGAATACCTACCATTATTCACGAACAAAACGCTTACCCGGGCGTTACTAATAAAATGCTTTCAAAAACTGCAAAGAAAGTTATGCTTGCAGTAAAGGATGCTGAAAAACACTTTGATAAAAATTGCAACACCGTTGTAACGGGAAATCCTGTTCGCAGGGAAATTATTGTTGCCGATAAGGAAAAGGCAAGACAGCAGTTAGGTCTTGACAATCGTCCTGTTGTGCTTTCATTCGGCGGCTCATTGGGAGCAAGAAAAATCAATGAAGGTGTAGCAGGCTTAATTGCACGAAGCGGAAAAGACGGCAGATATCAGCATATTCACGGCTTTGGAAAATACGGCTTGTGGTTCCCCGATTTAATAAAATCTAAAGGAGCAGATATTAAAAATTGCCCCAATTTAGATATCAGAGAATATATTGACAATATGGCAACCTGTATGGCTGCTGCAGATGTAGTAATTTCAAGAGCTGGAGCAATTACCCTGTCAGAGATACAGGCTCTGGGCAAACCTGCTATATTGATTCCGTCACCTAATGTAGCGGAAAATCATCAGTATCACAACGCTATGGCTTTGGTAAATAACAAGGCGGCAGAGATTATTGAAGAAAAAGATTTAACAGAAGAGCTTGTTATAGAAAAGGTTGACGGACTTTTGCAGAATAAGGAAAAGCTGAGAGAGTATTCCGAAAGCTCAAGGAAGATGGCTATAATTGATTCAAACGAAAGAATTTACTCAATTATCCGACAGGTTTTAGGAGCGATTTAATCACAAAATCCCACCCCGTTCATAGAATATAATCGGTTAGATTTATTTGTATATAAGGGGTGCTACGAGTGTCAAGGTTTATTGTCAGCGGTGGCGAAAGGCTTTCGGGAGAAGTTGAAGTTCAAGGATCAAAAAACAGCGTACTTCCCATACTTGCGGCAACAATACTTACAAAAGGCGAGAATGTTTTGTACAACTGTTCTCGGCTTTCTGACGTTATAACTGCACTGAAAATATTAAGGTACCTGGGTTGCAACGCGACTATTCAAGGCGATACCGTTATGGTGAATACCGACCATATGTGCCAAAGCGATATTCCAAACGACCTTATGCGTGAAATGCGCAGCTCCATTGTGTTTTTGGGAGCAATTTTATCCCGAACAGGAAAGGCTTATTTAGGCTTTCCCGGTGGATGCGAGCTTGGTCCCAGACCTATAGATTTGCATTTAAAGGCTCTTAAAAAGATGGGTGCAAAAATAGTTGAACGTCACGGTGTTCTTGAATGTACAACTGATAAAGGACTAAAGGGTGCGAAAATTACCCTATCTTTCCCAAGCGTTGGAGCAACCGAGAACATTATACTTGCGGCTGTAAAGGCAAAGGGCACTACCACAATAACCAATGCTGCCCGTGAACCTGAAATCACCGACTTGTGTGACTACCTTAATTCCTGCGGTGCAAATATTTACGGAACAGGCGAGGGCGTCATAGTGATTGACGGCGTAAGTGAGCTTTACTCAACACAGCACACTATTATTCCTGACAGAATTGTTGCGGTTACGTTAATGTCAGCGGCGGCAGTTACTCATTCCGATATTTGTATTAAAGGCGTAATTCAAAATCACTTGAACTCTGTTGTGCCTGTTTTTGAGGAAGCAGGATGTCAGCTTGATTTTTCAAAGGGAGATTTGTATTTTAAATCACCAAAGATATTAAAACCGTTAAGCATTGTAAGAACAATGCCGTATCCGGGATTTCCCACAGATGCACAGGCTCCTGTAATGGCAATGTCCACTCTGTGCGACGGTACGTCGGTTTTTGTGGAGAGTATATTTGAAAATAGGTTTAAGCATGTGGATGAGCTGACAAGGTTGGGAGCAAGCATCAGTGTTCAGGATAAGGTAGCAGTAGTTCAAGGCGTAAAATACTTATACGGAGCTTCTATTGAGGCTCATGATTTGCGTGGAGCCGCAGGCTTGATTGTAGCGGCTTTAGGTGCAGAGGGTACAACCGATATAGGAGGAATTAATTTCCTGGAAAGAGGATATGAGGATTTCGAGGTTGTGCTAAGCTCTTTAGCTGTCTCTTATACACATCTCCGAGCCCACGAGACGTAGAGGAATCT
>CAMFQG010000067.1 GCA_945980035.1 uncultured Clostridia bacterium | reverse complement strand
TATCAATTATAAATTTTTCTTGTTTTAATTGCGTTTTTATAGTATATTATAGTAAGTAATTATAAGGGGAAGTATATGTTTGGTTACATTAAGGTAGAAAAAGGCGAATTACTTGTACGGGAGTACGAGGCTTACAAGTCAATATATTGCGGACTTTGCCGACAGCTTGGCAAGGATTACTCAGTATTGTCACGCTTTATATTAAGCTACGACTGCACATTTTACGCAATGCTATTAATGTCGCTAAACAGGAGTTGTTCAGGCTTTGAAAGTAAATGCTGTAGATTCAATCCCCTTAAAAAATGTACTTACTGTAAAACTGAGTCGGACAGCCTTTCAAAGGCAGCGGCATTAAGTGTAATTTCTGCTTATTACAAGCTTGTTGATGATATAAACGACAGCAAGTTTTTTAAAAGGACTGCTTATAAAATTGTAAAACCTATATTTTCAATGTGGCGTAAAAAAGCAGCAAAGAGGTATCCCGAAATTGACGATGCAGTGTCAACTATGCTAAAGGAACAGATTGATGCCGAAAATTATCCTCAATGCAGTATTGACAGAGCCTGCGATCCCACTGCAAAAATGCTCTCCGTCTTGCTTGAAAATGAGGGCAGAAACGATAACGAAAAGAAAATTTTCCACCAAATTGGCTACGGCTTAGGCAGGTGGATTTATCTGATTGATGCTGTAGATGATTTAGAAAAGGATAAAAAGAACAATAATTTTAACCCCTTTAATTCTTATACAGAAAATATAAATGAAGTAATAAACACAAACCTGTCTGCATCCTTGGGCTTAGCC
The DNA here is from genome assembly GCA_945980035.1 of uncultured Clostridia bacterium. Taxonomy (GTDB): domain Bacteria; phylum Bacillota; class Clostridia; order Oscillospirales; family Acutalibacteraceae; genus Ruminococcoides. The sequence goes on along the minus strand of CAMFQG010000067.1, from coordinate 8,904 downwards.
TTTGATGCCTATGAGTTGCTTGAATTGGTGGATTTTAAGGGAATTATTGATAACATAATTTTAAAAGGTTTGCCGATAACTCAAAAACAGGTTTTAGACAAAAGAAAGGATTAATATGAAAAATCCATATGAGGTACTTGGAGTATCACAGAACGCAACAGAAAGCGAAATAAAAACAGCCTACAGAAATCTCGCTAAAAAATATCATCCCGATAAATATACCAACAGCCCTCTTGCTGATGTTGCCGAAGAGAAAATGAAAGAGGTAAATGAAGCATACGACGCAATAATGGAAATGCGTAAAAACGGAGGTAACACAAACAGTTACGGCGGTAGCGGTGGATATACAGGCAGTTATAATAACAGCTCCTCTGCTTATTATAATGTGCGTATGTATATACAGCAAAACCGGGTTCAGGAGGCAGAGCAAATACTTGACGGCGTTGACCCAAATACAAGAAGTGCAGAATGGTATTTTCTGCGTGGAATGTGTTATTACCGCAGAGGCTGGCAGAGTGAGGCATATAATTATTTCCAACGTGCATGTCAAATGGAGCCAAATAATATGGAATACAGACAGGCTTTGAATAATATGTCCAGACAGCAAAGCTACGGCTACGGCGGATATAACACAACTCAGGTGAATACAAACTCAGGCTGTGATGCCTGCGATATATGCACCGGTTTAATGTGTCTGAATTGCCTGTGTGACTGTTGTCGTTAAGTGGTGGGTTATGAAAAATACATTTAAAATCGCTTTCGGCGGTATAGTTTCAGGATTTGCCCTTGTGTTAATGCTTTTGACAGGAATAATCTGGGGCGGCACCTTTGCATTTCCCTGCTTTGCGGGAATGTTGCTGACAGTTGTTGTAATCGAGTTCAGTCCCAAATGGGCGTACTGTGTGTACGGAGCAGTTTCCCTGCTTTCCTTGATACTTGCAGGGGATAAAGAAGCAGTAATATATTTCATAATGTTTTACGGATTTTATCCTATATTAAAAAGTACAGTTGAAAGATTAAAATCAAAAGCGTTCCAATATATTTTGAAATACTTAATTTTTAACATTTCCATAATTTGTGCTTTTCTTATAGGAAAATTTATTTTGATGATACCTGACGAGGAATTTACAATATTTGGTTTTTATATTCCTTGGGCTTTTTTATTGCTTGGTAATATTTACTTCATAATTTACGATAAGTGTGTAACAGTGTTTATTACGCTGTATATCCACAGGATAAGGAATAAGATTTTCAAAAAGTAACAGCTTTTTAATTTGCTATTTTAATTCTTTTATGATAAAATAATACTTGTTTTGAGGTGAAATGGTATATGAAAATAAAGAGAATAATCCCAATATTACTTACAATTCTGATAATAACCGCACTAACGACAGCCCTTGGCGCAAATGCTGCTACAGTAAAACTAAAAGCTTATGTGTCAGCGTCAAACGTGAATATAAGAAGCGGTGCAGGAACAAACTACAGTGTAGTAAAGTCAGGTGTAGCAAAGGGAACGGTTGTAACTGTGCTGAACAACAGACCATACAATAAAAGCTGGTACAACATAAAGCTTTCCGACGGTACAAAAGGGTATCTACATAGCGATTATATTAAAATAAAATCAAATCAGCTTTATATAAATAAAACAGGCACAGGTTATAAGGGCTACACTTGCTCATATAAGCTTACCAATACAACCTCATCGCCTGTAACATGGACAAGCTCTGACGAAAAAATAGCTACCGTTGACAGCAAAGGTGTTATTACCTGTTTAAAATCAGGTTCAGTAAATATCACCGCAACTGCAGGGACAAAAACTGTTACAAGTAAGCTAAATATTTTGAATGCAGATGTCTCACTTTCCAAGACAACAGCAGAGTTTTTTTCTGATGATACTCTAACCTTAAAAGCAACCTGTAAAAAGCCGGTTACATTTGAAAGCTCAGATACCTCTATCGCAACTGTTGATGAAAATGGTGTTGTAACCCCAAAATCAGTAGGCAAAGTAAAAATTACTGCTAAAAGTAATTCAGGTTCTGCAACCTGTCAAGTGACAGTTAAAAAGCGTGTTATTACCTTAACCACTGCAAAAACGAAATTATACAAGGGCTGTAATGCTCAGATTTTTGCAAGCGGTGGAAAATATGCGTACAAATATAAAAGCTCCAATACAAACGTATTGACTGTTACAGATTCAGGCATTATCAAAGCTGTAGGTACAGGTTCAGCCAAGATCACCTGCACCAGCGGTACAATTTCAAAATCCAAAAAATTTACTGTAGTTGCAGGAAATACTGTAGGTATTACAAAAACCTCCGCTAACATTCCCAAAACTATGACTCTCTATCTTAAATCCTCTACAAGCGGTGTTTCATGGAAGTCAAGCAATCCTGATGTTGCCTCTGTAGATAAGGGGTTTGTATTGGGCAAGAAAAAGGGAACTGCGGTAATTTCCGCATATACAAGCAGTGGAGAGGCAACCTGCCTTGTAACTGTTACTTCAGCACGCCCTATACGCTTTGTCTATTCTTCTGAAAACTCTGTTTTGCCAAACAAATCTGTTAATTTATACGCAATTACCGACAAGAGCAGAACAAGTGTAAAGTTTAAGGTTACTGACGCACAAGGAAAAATAACCTGGCTTACAAAAACAACAAAAGCTTTAGAGGATAACAGATATATATGGAGTGCAAGCTATACCCCTGTTACAGCAGGAGTATCCACAGTAGTTGCCTATTCAAAAACATCCGCTACGGCGGGTTGGAAAACCTGCGACGGCGGACAATGTACATTTTTTGTAAATAAGGGTAGCAGCAGAAAAACGATGAGCACTGAAAAACGATACGTTTCAACTGCTTTAATAAAGGATATAGCATATTTTGAGGGTTACCTGCCAAATGTTACTCCTGATACTCTTGCAAGTAATATACCAACAATCGGTCACGGCAGAGTAGTCTATGGCGGAACGCTTTTCTACAACGGCTTAACACGAAAAGAGGCATATGCTTATCTTGTGCAAACATTAAATGAATCGGGCTTTACCTCACAGACAAATAAATTTTTGACCGATAACAATGTCAAATTTAATCAATATCAGTTTGATTCACTTGTGTGCTTTTCCTACAATTTAGGTGCGTATTATATTCCTACTCACGAAAATCTATGTGATATTTTCCTGAATACATACGGTAAAGCATCTAATGAGAATAAAGGATTTGTAAACAGCTTCAGTGTTCCTTTGAGAAAATCTGCTGAGGAAACTGCTCAAAATATCAAGAGCCTTTCACCGGGTACTGCAGTAAAGCTTGTTGACAGTACAGTTTATAATAACGGATGGTATAAGGTCAAGCTCAGCAACGGCACAAAAGGATATATCCAAAAGGGCAAAGTAACCTTGCGTACAATAGACACAAGGGAACGCAACTTAAATAATGTTGACGTACAGAAGCTTGCCAACGCATTTTTACCTATACACCATTCTGACGGATACTGTCGATACGGACTTTTGTACCGCAGAATTGACGAAGTAGAAATGTTTGCCTTTGGAGATTACGAGGTAAACGGCAAGGAAAATAACTGCGGATTCAATTATAAATGCAGCGGTAATTCAAGCTTTAAAATAAGTTAATATTCTAAACTAAAGCCTTTCTGCATATTTTTCAGTAGGACAAGTTACTGAAAGAAGGATAAGTATGAAAGGCATAGTTTTTTCTTTTAAAAATAATAAAAAAAAGAGGGCGAAATTCCCCCTTGAAAACGGCTATTCAATTAAGCACAGGGGAGATTTTAACCTTAAATATTTCTTTAAGCGATATGGGGTAGCGGTGTTCTTTACTTTAATGCTGGTACTTGGAATTACAGCAGGCTCCATAGCGTCAAAAAATATAAGCAAGGAAGCGCTTAACAGTCTGGATTTGTTTTTTACCACTAACATTTCATCGCGAATAGAGAACGGTGGAATAGGAGCTTTTTGCGGTAGCTTTTGCTCAAACTTTCTCTTTTATCTTTTGACATTTCTTTTTGGACTCAGCTTGTGGGGAATAGTTTTTTTACCCTTTCTCTGCTTTTTTAAAGGATTTGGAATAGGTGTAAGCGCAGGCTACCTTTTTACAAGCTACGGCTTTACCGGCGTTTTGTTTTATCTTACAATTTTACTGCCGGGTATTTTTTTATTCAGTATGGTACTTGTATATATGTCCACATCGTCTTATAATATATCCGGGAGAATACTGAAGTGTTTGTTTTCAAAGGAGGATTTTTCAATAATTTCCTCTTTTAAGATATATTTCAAAAAGTGTTTACTGTATTTGTTAATCACTTTCTTTTCAGCATTGCTTGATATGTCCCTGTGGTACGTATTTGCAGGACTGTTCAATTTTAATTAGGATGTGAAAAACTTGACTCAAGAAAAGAAACAGCTGGGAATTATCAGATTTTTCTCAGGATATATTAAAAATTTCGGCAAAATATTTTTAACTAACGTATTATTCGCTGTGCCCACAGTGCTTTTTTCCGTAGGCTTCTATCAACTGAATGTGCTTACGGGAATAAATATGTGGTTTGTAATGTTTTTGCCCATAATTTTTGTTTTTCCCTTTATTGCAGGTGTTACACTAATCACAAGAAATATGGTCAGAGGTGATGACCGTGTTCCTGTATTCAAGCTGTTTTTTAAGGGCTTAAAGGACAACTTTTTTCAGTTTTTAGTACACGGAATTTTAGTTTATATAGCATTCTTTTTATGCTATATCTCAATTACTATGTATTGGGGTATGGCACAAACGAACGGAATATTCTATGTAACACTGGGCGTTGCAATTATAATCGCTATTGCTTTGCTGTTTGCTTTGTACAATCTGCCTGTAATGACGGTTACATTTGATTTACCTCTAAAGCATCTTTACAAAAACAGCTTTTTAATGTCATTCGGTGAGTTGAAAAACAACTTCTTTGCAACTATCGGCTTATTCTTGCTTTGTTTATGCTGTGTTACGGTGTTTTTATCTACAACAAACTCAATAACCTTTATTATAACCTCTTTGATTGTAGGCTTGCTTATAGTCCCTGCAACAGCGTCTTATATAATAAACTTCTATGTTTATGAGGATATGAAAAATCTTATGGACAATAAGAACGAAAAAGAGGAAGAAATAAAAATTCAGATCGAGGAAAAACGTACAGGCAAAAAAATCCCGCCACAGCCTGTAGAAAAGCTTGATTTTTCACAGTTGGATTTGGACGAAAGCAAGGACGGAGAAGAATATTTATTCTTTAACGGAAAAATGATGAAACGAAAAGTCCTGATTGAAATGAAAAAACAGCAGGAGAATAATAATGAGTAAAAAGAAAAATAAAAAAAGAAATACTCAAAAAACAAAGAAAAAGAAAAACCTAAAACCGCTTATCGGGTGGCTTTCAGCGTTGCTTGCTATTGTTGTTATCGTAGCAGTTTCTTATATTTACTATTACAACACCTCACTGCAAACTACTGACTTTGCCAATACTGCTTGGAAAAGTGTAACAGCCTACAATGATTCAAACAAAAAAGTATCTATAAAAAAGGTTTATAATAACTATTACGATAATTATCAAGGCTCTATGGAGTTAAAGGGCGACGGTACATTTACATTTTGGATGAATGTAGGTGATCCAAGTGACGGTACCCACAGCGGTAGTTATACCTATGACCGTGACAGTCAGATTTTAAACGCAACCTTTGGAAATGGGGAAGAGGCAGAGTTTAAAATCATAAGAAACGAAGATAACACAATCGACCACATAGAAGCTCCCTACGACGGATACACTGTTTGGTTTTATAAAAATTAATTGTCCAACCGTTTAAGCGATATTTGCTTAGGCGGTTGTTTTGCATCTACAAACCATCGCTGATCCTCTAAAAAAAGGTATCTTTCATTTCCGCCGATCTGACAGGTGTATCTTATTCCTGCACCGCCTGCCTTCAAGGATGCGGCAAATCTCACATCTGTTACCTTGTCAATGGGAAATTTCCGTCCGTCATCCCACATAATGTTAATAGGAAGCAAATTTCCGTCTTCGTCAAATATTGCGGTTACGCTTACATATTGTTTCATAATTACCTCCTGCTAAAAGTATCCCACAGGGTGGATAGTATGCTCTTCCTTTGGATTGAAGCTTGACAACTCTTTGTCGATAAGTAAATTTCCGTTTCTCACACTGTATGCACCGAATCTCTGCTTCAGCCAATCTACAGTTTTGTCTAACTGCTCCTGCTTTAAATTGTTTTTTTCATTACCGAGTATATCAATCTGTCTTGGAATATTGTTGGGAACAAGGTCAGTAAGTGAAACGCCTACGCTTCTCAAAGGCTTTTTCCAATCGTAGCTTTTTACAAAAAGCTTCATAACGGTGTCTTGTATGGTTTTTGTTATATCCGTATATTCTCTCAGCCTTACCTGTCTTGTAAAGCTGAAAAGCCCTGTGTCCCTAAGATTGATACACACGGTTTTTGCAAGCATTCCCTGTTCTCTCAAACGTCTGCAAACACTGTCACAGAGGACAAACATAACGGCTTTAACATCCTCATTGTTAAGTAAATCCCTGGGGGTTGTGGTGGAGTTTCCTATGGATTTAACAGGGTTATAGCTGTCAATCTGCATAACGGGAGAGCTGTCATATCCGTTTGCAAAGCTATATATCAAATCTCCCCATTTGCCCAAGTTGTCCCTTAGTATCTTGATAGGAGTTTTTGCAATATCTCCAATGGTGTATATACCGATAGACGAAAGCTTTTTCTTGGTAGAACGGCCTACATACAGTAAATCAGAGGCAGGCTGAGGCCATACAATGTCCTTGAAATTATCCCTTGTAATTTCCGTAACTGCGTCAGGCTTTTTATAGTCACTTCCAAATTTGGCAAATATTTTGTTAAAGCTCACCCCGATGCTTACGGTTATTCCTAATTCATATTTTATCCTTTCCTTTATTTCCAGGGCAATTTCAACACCACTTCTTTTCAGCGGATCACCTGTAACGTCAATCCACGCTTCGTCTAAACCAAAATTTTCAACCCTGTCACTGTATTGAGAATAAATACTTTTCGCCATAGCGGAAAACCGTTGATACAGCTTAAAGTGGGGAGGAACTACCACAAGCTCTGAGCATTTATTTTTAGCCTGCCATATAGCCTCGCCTGTCTTGATATTAAATTTTTTAGCTAACTCGTTCTTAGCCAATATAATTCCGTGACGATTGTCAACGTCCCCTGCAACAGCCACAGGCTTGTGGCGGATTTCAGGATTGTGCAGGCACTCGACGCTCGCATAAAAACCGTTGCAATCGCTGTGTAAAATAGTTCTTTCTTTCATACTTACAACCCAATCGAACACTTGTTTGATATAATAATAAAACAAATGTTCTAAAATGTCAAGTGTTATTTCAAAAAAATTGCAGTTGTAAAAATCGTAAATTTATGGTAAAATTATATAGTTAAGAAAAAGACTAAATTTCTAAAAAGGAAAAATAATTTATGGATTATATTAAGAATTTATCAGAAGAATTTAAGATACAGCCACAGTATGCCGAGAATGTTATAAAGCTCCTTGACGAGGGCAATACCATTCCTTTTATAGCGCGTTACCGTAAGGAAATGCACGGCTCAATGGATGACCAGCTTATCCGTCAATTCGCAGAACGCCTTGAATATATGCGTAACTTTGACGCTCGTGCAGAGGAAATTACAGGACTGATTGAGGCAGCAGGTGCTTTAACCGATGAAATTAAGGAAGCTATTGCAAATGCAGAAACCCTTACCGACCTTGAAAATATCTACCGTCCATTCAGACCGAAGAGAAAAACAAGAGCGTCAATAGCTAAAGAAAAAGGCTTAGAGCCACTTGCTGCATATATTCTTCAGCAGGAGGACAGCAACAGCTATCCAATCGACCTTGCACAGAATTATGTAGATGCGGAAAAGGGTGTAGAAACTCCTGAGGATGCGTTACAGGGTGCTTTGGATATTATTGCAGAAGTCTGTTCCGATAATGCTGAAATACGCAAGAGATTATTCAATCTTGTATGGTACAACGGAGTTGTAGTTTCAAAGGCTACAGACGAAGAGGCTGAAAGCGTTTATACAATATATTATGATTTTTCAGAGCCTGTTAAGAAAATCAGCGGTCACAGAGTTCTTGCAATCGACAGAGGCGAGAGAGAAAAATTCTTAAAGGTTACAATAGAAACAGATGACGAAAAGTCCCTTAATATGATTAAATCCGTTATGGTAACAGGGGACAGCCCCTGCTCAGATGCGGTAATAACAGCCTGTGAGGACGCATACTCAAGATTGCTGTTGCCCTCAATTCAACGTGAAGTCAGAAATCAGCTTACCGAAAATGCAGACGTTTCCGCTATGAAGCTGTTTGCTACAAATCTCCATCAGTTACTGATGCAACCCCCTGTAAAGGACAGAGTAGTCATCGGTCTTGACCCGGGTTACCGTACAGGCTGTAAGGTTGCGGTAGTTGACGGAACAGGCAGAGTTTTAGACACAACCGTTATCTATCCCACACACAGCGAAGCTAAGGTAAAGGAATCACAGGAAAAACTGATTAAGCTTATTAAAAAATACGGAGCAACCGTTCTGTCAATCGGCAACGGTACCGCAAGTAAGGAAACAGAAATGTTTGCGGCGGAGGTTATCTCAATGGTAAACAAGCCTGACCTTGCCTATATGATAGTAAACGAGGCAGGTGCATCAATCTACTCTGCAAGTAAGTTAGCCGCAGAGGAGTTGCCTGAGCTTGACTTAACCTTGAGAAGTGCCGTATCTATTGCACGTCGTTTGCAAGATCCCCTTGCAAACGACGTGCAATAGATACGCTGTCTCTTATACACATCTCCGAGCCCACGAGACGTAGAGGAATC
>CAMFQG010000066.1 GCA_945980035.1 uncultured Clostridia bacterium | reverse complement strand
TGTAAAGAGGTAAATTTATTCAGTTTGGAAAGTCCCGAAACCCGCATAAACACTGAGGTTTTGGGGTGTTACTTATCTAAGGATTTCATCGTGGGGAACAGCAAAACGTCGCGGATAGCGGCGGAGTTGGTAAAGAACATTACCATTCTGTCGATGCCGAAACCGATACCGCCTGTTGGAGGCATACCGATATTCAGCGCATTCAGGAAGTCCTCGTCGGTTGTATTTGCTTCCTCGTCGCCCTGTGCAAGAAGCTCCTCCTGAGCCTTAAAACGCTCTCTCTGGTCGATCGGGTCGTTAAGTTCAGAATAAGCATTTGCCATTTCAGCGCCCTTAATGTAGAACTCAAAACGCTCTACATAGTCAGGGTTAGTTGGCTTTTTCTTTGTAAGCGGTGAAATTTCCAAAGGATGATCCATTACAAATGTGGGCTGGACAAGGTGTTCCTCAACAAACTCATCAAAGAACAAGTTTAGAATATCGCCTCTCTTGTGGTGATCCTCAAACTCAATTCCCTTTTCTTTTGCAACTGCCTTTGCTTCCTCATCGGTTGCTATTGTTGAAAAGTCAACGCCTGAATATTCCTTAACTGCGTCAAGCATTGTAATACGCTTAAAGGGTTTTTCAAGGTCGATAATATCGTCACCGTACTGAATTTGAAGTGTACCGCAAACCTCTCTTGCAATATATCGGTATAGATTTTCGGTAAGCTCCATCATACCGTTGTAGTCTGTATATGCTTGATACAGTTCCATTAGAGTAAACTCCGGGTTATGCTTTGTATCAAGCCCCTCGTTACGGAAAACTCTGCCGATTTCATATACCTTTTCAAGACCGCCTACGATAAGACGTTTCAGGTAAAGCTCAAGTGAAATACGCAGATGTAAATCCTCGTCAAGAGCGTTAAAGTGAGTATCAAAAGGACGTGCAGCCGCACCGCCTGCGTTGGCAACAAGCATAGGAGTTTCAACCTCCATAAAGCCCTGTCCGTCAAGATATTTACGGATTGCGCTGATGATAGCGCTTCTCTTGATAAATGTGTCCTTAACCTCAGGATTCATAATAAGGTCAACATATCTCTGGCGGTAACGCAAGTCTGTATTTGTCAAGCCGTGATATTTCTCAGGCAAAGGCTGAAGGGATTTGGAAAGTAACTTAACCTCAGTTGCATGGATACTAACCTCGCCCATTTGTGTTTTAAACACAAAGCCTGTAACCTCTACAATATCGCCGATGTCCCATCTTTTAAGAATAGCGTATTCGTCCTCGCCTAAATCATCACGTTTAGCGAAAATCTGAATCTTGCCGCTGCGGTCGTGCAAATCAAGAAAGCTAACCTTACCCTTGCCTCTTTTAGACATAATACGGCCTGCAACGCAAACTGTCTTTTCCTCTAATTCATCAAAACGCTCTGCAATTTCTTTGCAGTGTGTATCACGTTTTGAAACTGTTTCTTTAAATGGGTCACGTCCCATTTCCTGTAAAATGTGTAATTTATCATAGCGGGCCTTTACAGGATCGCTTGAAATTTGAATTTGCTGTTGATTATCTGCCATTTTATACTTCCCTCTCTGAATTACTTGCCGATTTCAAGAATCTTTAGACCTAACAGACCGTTTGGAGTATCAACCTCAACAACATCACCGACGTTGTGTCCTACTAAAGCTGAACCGATTGGTGATTCATCGGAAATCTTGCCGTTAGCCGGGTCAATCTCATTTACGCCTACAATCTTAAACTCTCTTGTTGTGCCTGTTGCAATCATTTCTACTGTAACCTTTGAGGACAGGCGAACAGACATATTGTTGTCGTCGCTGTCATCAATCAGCTCATAATTTTTTAGTGTAGTCTCAATATCACGGATACGAGCCTCCATAATTGCCTGCTCATTTTTTGCATCATCGTATTCGCTATTTTCGGAAAGGTCGCCGTAAGAACGTGCAAGTTTGATTTTCTCAGCCATTTCCTTACGTTTTTCACCTTTAAGATATTTCAGTTCTTCCTCTAATTTAACAAGACCTTCTTCGGTCAACATAATTTTTTTAGCCATAATTTTATCATCCTTTCACGTCTTTTAAGACAAATTAGTATAATTACATACATCATTTATTATAAGTTTTTAACATCTGTATGTCAAGTAAATAAGGGATTTATTTACCTTTCTTCTGCGATTTTTTCAAGATAGTTACAAATAGACACGTTTGTTTGGGACGAGGAGTAATTACTGCATACCGTGGGAACAATAGAGCCTAACTGATACTGCCTTGCTCCGGTATATAAAGCACCTGCAAAATACTCCTCTGAAATTTCCTTTGGCTTAATGCTGTCAAACTTGTTTGGCATACGAAAATAATAGCTGTAATATACAAGACCGGGCAAGCAAACAGTAGGTGCGAAGCCTGTTAGTACTATAGTGTTTCCGCTTATAGGCAAAAGCTCCTCAATCTGCATAGGGGCAATTATCAAATCACAGTCCATAAGCTGTATTCTATTACCCGTTGCCTGAATTGAGGCGCCAGTTTCCTCGTAAATTTTGCGAAGCTCCAAATTAAAAGCAGTCAGGTTATCCGTTACAACAACCACATTTGAGGTGTATCGAATTATGCTTGAAACACAATCGGTAGATTCTCCCCTTATGTCAAAAAAGCCTACCTTTATTTTATCTGCCATTTTATCAAGCTTTGATAAAATATACACCCCCATATTAGTAGCCAATCTGATTTTAAATTCTGTGTTTTCAAATCGCTTTATGCCTAACTCCCGGGGCAGGGCAATATTTTCATCACAGAGAATATTGTTTCTGCGAGAACCCATTACAGAGCTGATTTTCAGCCAATTAATACGTCCGTTTCTGTTTGTGTAGATAATATGGCGCAGTGTTACTCCTCTTGCACTTTTTATCTCTACCTTCAGGCTGTTTCCTCTCACTCTGTCAAACAGCTTTCTGTACCATTTGTTCTGTAACTGATTTTCGATAGTCAATGCTGTAAGCATAAAAAATCCCCCACATATAAATCTCATAGAAATATATGCAGGGAAATTAATTTTTATTAAGTTAATTAATGCTCGCTCATTGGATTGTACGGAATACCGTTGAGACGTGTTTCGTAGTGAAGGTGAGCTCCTGTTGACCAGCCTGTAGAACCTACATAACCTATTGTCTGTCCTTTGCTTACTGTCTGACCTGTAGAAACAGTTATTGATGAAAGGTGGCCGTACATTGTTGTTTTACCGCCGGCATGGGAGATAAGCACATAGTTGCCGTATCCTCCTCCGCAACCGCAGGAGCCTGATTTACCCCAGTTATGACTACAGGAATTATTGCAGCCGATTACTGTACCGCTGTTAGCGGCAACACAGGTTGCTCCCATAATACCGCCGCCTGTAATGTCGATACCCTTGTGGCTGTAGCCACGGTTTTCATTAAACGGTGAAATAACATAGTAGAATCCCGGCACAGGCCAAGCAAATCCCGACGGGCTTACCGTGATATTGTTATTTGTTGGAGTTGTACTGTTTCCGCTGTTATTTTGAGAAGCTGTATAAGCATCTATTTTGCTTTGAATTTCCTTTTCCTGAAGTTCAAGATTTCTCAATTTACTCTTAGCGTCACTTTGGTCACCGTAAAGAGAAGAAAGAATTTTCTCATTTTTCTCTAATAAAGCAGTCAGCTTGTCCTGTTTGCCCTGTAATTCACTCTGGGCAGATTCAAGTTCGGCACGGTCATCAACAAGCAGTTTTTTCTCTCCCTGTACTTTATCTAATTCAGTCTGTACAGTGTTGATAACCTCTTTATCCGACTGTGACAGTCTTTCCACCATATCGCATTTATCAATAAAGTCAGAAAAGTCCTTTGCTCCCAAGATAATATCAAGGTCAGAGGTTTCGCCTGCCATATAAATGGCACGGACTCTGCTCTTCAAATAATCCATCTGCTTTGAAATTTTCTTCTTTGCCTTATTAATCACAGCCTGTTTTTCAGCAATACTTGTTGAAAGCTCTGAAATCTGTGAATGATATGTACTTATTTGCTTGTTCAGCACATCAATCTGACTTACCAATGTATCACTGTATGCTTTTTTATCCTTAATATCTGAAGCAGTCTGATTCAGTGCCTCCTGATATTCCTTTTCCTTTGCCTGTAACTCGCTTATTTTTTTCTTGTAGGCGTCTGTGGTAGTATCTGCCGATGACATAACAGCAAAAAGAGGAGTACAAGCCATAATCAATACTAAAATTGCTGATAATATCTTTTTAGTCATATAATCTCTCCTTTACCATCCTAATATTTCATTGCCCTCTTTTTTCAAATATTTTCTGATTGAAATAAATCCGGACAATGCACCGATTGTAATTCCTGCAATAACGAATATTGCCAGCGCATACCAAATAACACTTTCTATTGACACAGGATCGGTGAACTTAAATATGTTAAGCACAATTCCCACTACACCGCTGTATAGGAAATACAGTGCGCCTGTTGATACTATTGCAGAAATCAAGCCTATTACCATACCTTCTACAACAAAAGGAATACGCACAAAGGCATCTGTAGCACCTACAGACTTCATAATGCTGATTTCAAAACGACGAGAGTGCATTGTAGCACGCAGTGTATTTGAAATGATGAACAGTGAAATAACTGCTAAAGCAATAATGATACAAATGCTTAATATCTGCACAAGATTGTTTACAGATGTGAGCTTTTTAGCTGTTCCTGAGCGTGTGGAAATTGTATCTACGCCGTCAATAGCCTCAATTTTGTCAACAGTTTCGTTATACTTTGACAAATCCTCCATTGTTACCTTGTAAACGTCAGGCAACGGATTGTCGTCCTTCATATGGTCAAAAATATCTTCGCCTAAATATGACTTAAATTCCTTAATGGTATCGTCCTTTGACAGATACTTTACAGACTTAACATTTTCCAGAGCCTCAATATCTCTGCCTACGTACACCGCCTCAACACGGGAAATGTCCATATCAAGAAATACTCTTGTTTCATTCTGGGCGATTGCTTTTTGAACCATTAAATCTACGTTCATTGACATCAACACAGCACTGCCCGTAAGCACAAGACAGGACATAAGCACACAGATTGACGCAATACTCATAAGGCGGTTATTCCATACGTTTTTTAAGCCTTCTTTAATAAGGTATCCAAAACCGGTTATTTTCATTGATGATCAACCTCCTTGTCAGTCTGTGGTAAATCGGAGCTTTGATTAGCTGTCTCTTCATTTTGGAAGCTGAACTCTTCGTCTGTATAATCAATATCAGCAGATTCATCAATATTTTCTTTTGTGTCGCTGACTACCTTGCCCTTGTCAATAACCATAACTCTCTTGTTAAAATGACGCACCAAGTCGTGCTCGTGAGTTACAACGATAATAGTGGTACCCTGGGCATTAATCTGCGACAACAGCTCGATAATTTCAAAGCTCATTTCAGGGTCGATATTACCTGTAGGCTCGTCGGCTATAATAATCTCAGGGTTATTTACCAATGCACGTGCCAGGCTTACTCTCTGCTGTTCACCGCCTGAAAGCTCACTTGGGTAGCTCTTTGCCTTGTGAGTTAAACCAACAAGGTCAAGTATGTAAGGAATACGCTTCTTCACTACTGACGGACGTGTTCCGATAGCGCGCATTGCAAAAGCTACGTTGTCATAGACAGTCATTTTGTTTATAAGACGGAAATCCTGGAACACAATGCCCATATTACGGCGAAGATAAGGAACCTTTCGCCTTTTCATTGTAGAAACACGCATACCGTTTACGTTAATTGTTCCGCGTGAGGGAGATTCCTCGTGCATAATCAGCTTTAAAAATGTACTTTTACCTGCACCGGAAGCACCTACGATAAACACAAACTCGCCCTTATCAATGGAAAGGCTCACGTTATTTAGTGCGTGTGTTCCGGATGGATATGTTTTTGATACATTTTTAAATTCAATAATTTTATCCATAAGTTCACCTAAATCTCAAAATATAAACTGCCCGCTAAACAGCGGGCAGAGTAGAATTAACAGCAATATTCAGCTACCGCCCTATATTAATATTTGGTTGGATTAGCTGTTAAATATTTCTTAACCATAAGCGCTACCTTAAACACGATAGCGTCCTCAAACTCACGTAAATCTAAACCGGTTAGCTTCTTAATCTTCTCTAAACGGTAAACAAGCGTATTACGGTGTACAAACAGCTTACGTGAAGTTTCGGAAACATTTAGGTTGTTTTCAAAGAATTTCTGAATTGTGAATAATGTTTCCTGATCTAATGTTTCAATAGAGCCACGCTTAAATACTTCCTGTAGGAACATATCACAAAGAGTAGTAGGCAACTGATAAATCAAACGGGCAATACCTAAATTATCGTAATTGATAATATTGCGGTCTGTGTCAAATACCTTGCCCACCTCTAAAGCAACCTGAGCTTCTTTAAATGAACGTGCAAGGTCCTTGATGCCTGTTACGGCTGTACCGATACCTACAACGCTGTGAATGTAAAATTCTGAAGAAAGTGTATCTACAATAGAAGAAGCGAGCTTTTCCAGGTCTTTGCTTTCGGTAGTGTCGGAAATTTCCTTAACCAAAGTAATCTCAGACTCGTTAATGTTGATAACAAAGTCCTTAGACTTGTCCGGGAATAGATTCTGAACAATATCAATAGCAGAAACCTCTGTCTTTGATATAATCTTTATAAGCATACAAACTCTGGTAACATCAGAATTAAAATGCAGTTCTCTTGCCTTCAGGTAAATATCACCGGGCAAAATATTATCCATAATTACATTTTTGATAAAGTTTGAACGGTCATACTTTTCGTCATAGTATTGCTTGATGCTTGCAAGAGAAACAGCAAGAAGCTGTGCGTATCTCTGGGCGTAGTCATCATTACCGGAAACGAACACAGCATATTCAGCCTTTGCGTTGTTTCCAAAGGATTTGTATGTAAAACCATTTATAACAAAAGGAACAGAAGAAATCAGTGTGTCTGAGTTAATATTTTCATTAACCTCACCGATTTTTCCAAGCTCAGAACAGGCGATGATTACAGAGGTTTCGTCAACAACGCCGATTGTTCTGTCGATTGCATCTTTCATTTGATGGATAATACCCTGAAATAATCTGTTAGACATAATAGACTCCTCGCTTCAGTCTTGTATTGTTTAAAATAATAAACACATTACCACTTATGTATGTGTATATGTACTATTTTACACAAAAGCAAATAAAAAATCAACCTTTATAACAAAAATAATTCAACTATTTTATAGAAATTGCCGAAAATTTGCCAATTTATAAGGGTTCCTTGCAATAGTCAGCGTTTATTGTATTGCTTTACTTGTATAGAACGGTACCTTAAATTATAACACATTATAGCTACCCTTGTGTAAATAGTAACTTTGTTGAACTAAAAACCGGGTATGAAGTTACCTCCTTGTGTAAAGGGTTCCTATTTTTAAGTTGATTTTTGGAAACAAATTGCCTCCCTTGTGTAAAGGGAGGTGGCAAAAATCTTGATTTTTGTCGGAGGGATTGTGGGCTGTGAAGTTAACTTTTCTGCTGTGATATAGGTTCATTTTTACAATCCCTCAGTCACTTCGTGACAGCTCCCTTTGCACAAAGGAGCCTTTGTTTATACCTTAAAACGTCAAAATATCTCAACATTAATTATAGCCAAATAAGTCGGGGGCAGTTGCAAACGGAAGTTTGCAACTGCCCCTTTTAACTATAAATCAATTGAGGAATAGGAATGTAGGTTACTTAACTTTTACTTTAACAGTTTTGGTAATTACCTTTGACTTGTATTCTGAGTTGCCTTTAGCAGTAATTTTCAGCTTAATGCTGTAGGTTTTCTTAGAGTATTTACCTTTGCTGAAAGTAATTGCACCTGTCTTTTTGTTTACGGTGATTTTCTTGTAAATCTTTGAAGTTGTGCCGGACTTAACCTTAACTACTTCAACTGCTCCCTTTGCTTCCTTAACAGTAATTGGCTTAACTGTCTGCTTTTTGCTCTCTAATTTTTTAGCATTTACAGATGTATTTTTTACTGTTACTTTTACAGGGTTAGCCTTTTTCTCAACAGTTGGAGTTGGCTGAACAGGTGCTACACCTAAACTATTGAAGTTAATACCATTTTTATAAGCATATTCACAAGCCACAGTGTTTACATAACCGCTTATTGTAAGTATATCTGTTTGGTTAAATGCATTATCACCGATAGTCTTAATGCCTGTGCCGATTTTAACATCAGCAAGTTTTGGTGTTCTTGCAAAAGCACCCTTTTGGATTTCTTCTACACTGTCAGGAATATTTACGCTTGTTAATTGTAAATTAGCACGGAATGATGTTTTTCCTATAGAAATCAAGGTTTCAGGGAAAGTAACAGAGGCAAGGCTATGACAAGCGTAAAAAGCATACTCACCAATACTTGTTACTCCATCGGAAATTACTACTTCTGTTATTTCATCCTTACAAATAAAAGCACCGTCACCTATGGAAACAATTTTATATCCGTCTATTGTGGTAGGTGTTGTAATCTTTGTATCATTACCAAGATACTCAACAAGCATTGCTGTGTTTTTGCTAAGCGGTAAATAAATATAATCACCGCTTGTAACTTCATTAGGGTCCGGCTCGGTTGGTACACCTAAAGTCATTCCTGATGAAACAGATGTATCTGTTACTGCAAAAGCATTAATAACAGATAGCGATGACATAATGATTAAACTTGCTAACAAAATTGACAATAGTTTTTTGAGTTTCATAATAAAACCTCCTGTATATATTTTTATTTTTTACAAACAACTTTTCAGTTATTTGATTTTTGACGATAAAAAAACTGCTATTTTTTTCAGCTAACGAATGTAACATACACTCCTTCTACTGAAATAATAGCAGTTTTTATTCTATTTTGCGCAAACTGGTAAAATTTAAGGGTTTTTAGGTAAATTTGTATTATCTAAAACTACCGTAATTATTAAATATCCTTCGTTTTCTTGATATTCTATATTTCCGTTATATTTTTTTGCTATGTCCTTAACGATTGATAACCCTTTACCGTGATTGGTTTTGTCGCTTTTATCTGTATCTAAATTCGGATTATTTTGTAAAACCGAGGAAACAATCCTGTTTTTGCAGGATATAATTTTATAATGATTGTGCTTATTAATGCTTAAATCCATTTTTCTTGTCTGTTCAGAACATTTGGAAAGGTATTCTATAGAATTATCGCATAAATTACCGATTAACGAAATAAGGTCTGTATTATTTTTAAATTCAAACAAATCATCATTTATATCTATTTTAAAGTCAATATTATTGTTCTTTGCTTTCTCCAATTCAACATTTAAAACAGCATTCAATATGGGATTTTCTGTGTTTATCGGTGTATAAATCGTTCTCATTTTTTCCATTAGTTCTTCGCATATTTTATGCGCCTCATCTGAATTGTTATTAACTATAAGCTCGTCTATACAAGCCAACTGATTGTTTATATCGTGCTTAACCTTTGACATTTCCTCAATCTGTTTATTGCTGTTGATAATGTTGTTTTCATACATATCTGCCCTAAGCTTTGATAACTGAAGCTGGGTTTTTATATTATTGTCACGGCTTATTCTGGAAATCATATACCAAACTACACCGGCAATAATCATCATACTGACGCTGATTGCAATTATGTAAGGGAGTATATCTGCTTGATAATCGGTAAGTATCAGAATATATGTAGTCATATATATAATAGCCATTGCCAATGCCGGTATTCCCACAAAGGCAATTATATTAGACGCTTCTTTTAGGTTGTACTCTTTTTGATTTATTTTAAGTATTATTAAAACTGTCTCTTATACACATCTCCGAGCCCACG
>CAMFQG010000065.1 GCA_945980035.1 uncultured Clostridia bacterium | reverse complement strand
TTCCTCTACGTCTCGTGGGCTCGGAGATGTGTATAAGAGACAGAATTATATATGCTGTCCCTTGTGAATTTATATACAGTAAATTTGTGTAAATGCTTGAAAAACCCCAAATAACACTGTATAATATATGTTAATCAAATTTATAGGAGCATTAATATGACAATTTCTGAAATTCAACAGGAAATTTTAAGAATAAAAAAAGAAAAAGATATTTGTATTCTTGCGCACAGCTATCAGGCAAGGGAAATCCTTGAGGTTGCTGACTTTACAGGTGATTCATTCAAGCTGAGCGTTGACGCAAGCAAAGCGCCTCACAAGAATATTGTTATGAGCGGTGTCAGGTTTATGGCTGAAACCTGTAAAATACTGTCACCGGAAAAGCACGTTTATTTGCCAAATCCTCATGCAGGATGCTCTATGGCTGACCAAATGGACAAACAGCTTATTTCTCAGGTTAAGAAAATGTATCCCGATTACACAGTGGTTGCATATATCAACACTACTGCCGAGCTAAAGACAATTTGCGATGTATGCGTTACTTCATCATCTGCAGTAAAAATCTGTAAGAATATTGAAAATGATAATATTCTGTTCATTCCGGATTGCAACTTAGGTGACTATGTTGCAAAACAGGTTCCCGAAAAGAACATTAAGCTGTTGTCAGGCGGATGTCCTATTCACGCCTGTGTAAACACTGACGACGTTATGAAAGCAAAGGCTTTGTATCCTAATGCTGAGCTTCTTGTTCATCCGGAGTGCACTCCCGACGTTGTTGCCTTAGCCGATTATGTAGGCTCAACCTCAGGCATTATGGACTATGCAATCAAATCCGATAAAAAGGAGTTTATTATCGGTACTGAAATCAGCATTGCCGAGCATTTACAGTATATGTGTCTTGACAAGAAATTCCATTACCTTTCACAAAAACTTATCTGCCCGAATATGAAATTGACTACTCTTATTGACCTTTACAACTGTGTTAAGGGTGAAGGCGGAGAGGAAATCTTCCTTGATGATGACACTATCAGAGATGCAAGGAAATGTATTGACGAAATGATAAGGCTTGGTTAATATGAATAAAAAAGCATTAATTGCAATGAGCGGCGGCGTGGATAGTTCAGTCGCCGCTTTATTAATAAAAGAACAGGGCTACGATTGTACGGGAATTACAATGAAGCTCTATGACAATGACGATATAGGACTTAAAAAGGAAAACACCTGTTGCAGTGTTGACGATATTGCCGATGCAAGAGCAGTTTGTTGTAATCTGGGTATCCCCTACTATGTTTTCAACTTTAAGGACAGCTTCAATGAGCAGGTTATCGACAGATTTATAAAGGCATATGAAGAAGGTGCAACGCCTAACCCGTGTATCGACTGCAACAGATATATTAAGTTTGACAGGCTTCTACACAGAATGAAAGAGCTTGATATGGACTATGTGGTAACAGGTCATTATGCACAGATTGAATACAACGAAAAATCGGACAGATATTTACTAAAAAAAGCGGTGGATAACAGTAAGGACCAAAGCTATGTTCTATACTCATTAACTCAACAACAGCTTAAGCACACCCTGTTTCCGCTTGGCTCTATGACAAAAGAAGAAGCGAGAATAGTCGCCGAAAAGCACAACTTTATCAATGCTCGCAAGCACGACAGTCAGGATATTTGCTTTGTTCCTGACGGAAAATATGCGGAATTTATCGAACAATATACAGGCAAAAAATATCCCCAGGGTGATTTTGTTGACCTAAAGGGAAATGTTTTAGGTCAGCACAAGGGTATTATCAGATATACAATCGGTCAACGAAAAGGATTGGGGCTTGCGTTGCCTGCACCTATGTACGTTTGCAAAAAGGACCTTGAAAACAACAAGGTAGTTTTGTGCAGTAATGATGAATTGTTTTCAACGGAGCTGTATGCTAATAACATTAATCTTATCAGCTGTGACAGTATTGATAAGCCCTTAAAAATCAAGGCAAAGGTACGCTATAATCAACAGGAACAGCCTGCAACAGTAACTCAGGTTGATGCTGACAGATTACATATTGTGTTCGATAAACCCCAACGTGCAATCTCCAAAGGTCAGGCAGTTGTACTGTATGACGGTGATATTGTTGTTGGCGGAGGAACTATTGAATAAGATAAGCAAAGCACGGCAAATGTCGTGCTTTTTAATTTGATAGTAAACTTCTAATTGTTTACAAAAATGACATCGCTTGGAAATAATCCTACGCTACCATAAATTTATCTGATTTTACTATCAAACAAAAAAATTATATTGCCCGCTCAGTTATGCCCTGTGGGCCCACGAGCGATGGCTAAAGAAATCCCGTGCACAAAATGCGTGGGATTTCTTGTTACTTTCTCTTATGCAGTTTTTGCATAAGTTAATTCATTTTTAACGATTATCGCATTGAGTGTTGTATTGTAAAAGTTGATTTTACAACCTATAATAATAGTAACAAACACATACTACAAGAAATTATGAAAATAACAGAACGGTATTAAGGAGATACAATTATGCAGTTATACAAGAATTTTTGCAAAGAAACAGTTGACAGCAACGGAGTTTTAAAGAAATTTGAACTTGACTTTTCAGAAAACTACAATTTCGGTTATGATGTTGTAGATGAAATGGCAAAGAAAGCTCCTGAGGATATTGCTCTTCAATGGACTAATGTAGCAAAGGAAAAACTAACTCTTACATTTGCAGATATAAGCAAGCTCAGTAACAAAGCCGCCAATGTATTTTTGTCACAGGGTATAAGGAAAGGCGACAAGGTTCTGCTTATTCTAAAGCGTAACTATGAGTATTGGTACATTGTGCCGGCACTCCACAAGTTAGGCGCAGTTATCATTCCTGCAACAAATATGCTTACTGTTGATGACCTTACCTACAGAATTGAAACAGCTGACATTAAATTTGCTGTAGCAACTCCCGAGGGTACTACTGCTGTGGATTTATTAAGTGCTGCAGAAATCAAACCCCAATTAGAAAAAATCTTTGTTGTAAGAAAAGATTTAGACGGCACAATAAACTTTACAAAGGAAATGGACAAGGCTTCCGAAAAACTTGAAAGAATAGATACTAAAGCAACCGAGCCAATGCTTATATACTTTACTTCAGGTACTACAGGATATCCAAAGGCGGTTACTCACAACCACACCTATACCCTATCTCACATTATCACTGCTAAGTATTGGCAGAATGTAAAAGAGGGCGGTCTTCACCTTACTGTTGCAGAAACAGGCTGGGGCAAAGCGTCTTGGGGCAAAATCTACGGACAGTGGCTTTGCGGTTGCGGTGTTATGGTTTATGACTTTGACAAATTCTCTCCTGGCAAGCTTTTGAATGTAATGCAGAACTACAAGGTAACTTCATTCTGCGCTCCACCTACCGTATATAAATACTTTATTAAAAAAGGTATGAATAACTACGATTTATCAAGTCTTGAGCATATTTCAACTGCTGGTGAAGCTCTTAATCCGGAGGTATTCCAAAAGGTTTACGACCAGACAGGACTAAGACTTATGGAGGGCTTCGGTCAGACTGAGTCTGTACTGATGCTTGGAAACTTGGTAGGTACAGAGCCGAAAATCGGTTCTTTAGGCAAGCCTACTCCCCTATACAATACAAAAATAGTAGATCCAAACAATAATCAGCTAAAGCCTATGGAGGTTGGCGAAATTGTTGTTGAGCCAAAGGAAAATCAATACGGCATTTTTATGGACTACTGCGGAAACAGCGAGCTGTATGAAAAGGTATGGGAAAACGGAGTTTATCATACAGGAGATACAGCCTATATGGATGAGGACGGATATTACTGGTATGTAGGCAGAATTGATGACCTTATTAAAACAAGAGGCTTTAGAGTAGGTCCTTTTGAAATTGAGAATATACTGATGGAACATCCGGCTGTTTTAGAATGTGCAGTTGTGGGTGTGCCTGACGATTCCAGAGGTCAAGCTATTAAGGCAACTGTAAAGCTTGCAGACGGTTATGAACAGTCTAAGGAGCTTAGACATGAGCTTAAAAAATTCGTAAACAAAAAGGTTGCCGAATACAAGCACATTAAATATATTGATTTTATTGATGAAATGCCGAAAACAATCAGCGGTAAAATCAAGAGAACCGAATTAAGGCCCGGCGAAAATAATATTTGTTGAGGTGAGAAAATGAGTTGGACTTATACACGCAGAGTAAAATATTACGAAACCGACCGTATGGGAGTTGTTCATCACTCTAATTATCTGAGGCTTATTGAGGACGCTCGAATGGATTGGCTTAATGACAATGTTATGAATTACTGCAAAATGGAAAATATGGGGATAATAATTCCCGCCGCATCTGCTTACGGCGAATTCTTATCATACCTGCATTATGACGATCCGTTTTCTATAGAAATAAAGCTTATAAGCTTTAAGGGCATAAAAATGGAATTTTCCTATGTGGTAAAAAACACTGATACAGACACCGTTTGCTACAAAGGAAAAAGCTCCCACTTCTTTGCAAGCGGGAACTCTGAAATTGGATATAAGCCTTTTATGTCTTTTAGGAAAACCCATCCTGATATTTACGAAAAGGTTAAAGCCCTTGTTGAAGAAGAATAAACATACTGTTACGGTATATACTCTTCCTCGTCACTTTCCGAAGTAATGAGATTAGTTGTTTTTAAAAACAGATGAGCAGCGGGATTTGAATTGTTTTTGTGCCATGCAAGGACATAGGTAAGGTCTGTTTCAATATTTCCTAAGTCCATTATTTTTACTGACTTTTGGGAATAGTTTTTTACAAGCTGTGTAGGCAGGATTGCAACACCCATTCCTGCTCCTACCGCCATATACACAGACCTTATATCGTCAAATTCCGTTACCGAATCAGGGGTAAAGTGGAAGGTTCTGAAAATATCCATAATTTCCATATAAAGGATAGGACTGTCCCCCTCTGACAACAAAACAAACTTCATACTTTTTAAATCTACACCGTCAATGCTTTTGCCCTTTATGTTATACTTTGACGGCACAAGCAAGCTCAAAGAATCCTTGTGGGTTACAAGGCTTTCTATATCGTCACTGTCAGGCAACATATCTCTGGGCATAAAGCAAAAATCATAATCCATACTGGTTATGGAAGAGGTACAGTCAGAGCCTGACAGCTTAAACATATCAACAGTTATATTGGGATAGTTTTCAGTAAACTTTTTTAAGCATTTCATTGGATAATTCAGCGAGGTGGAATCGTAAGCAATGCTAAGCTTTCCGCCGCTTCCGCTGTTAAGCTGACTTACTACTGAGGTTGCCTTATTTATGTTATCTATAATATTCTGAGCATATGGCAACAACAGCTTTCCCTCATTCGTCAAGGTTACATCTCGCCTTGTGCGTTCAAAAAGCTTTACACCAAACTCTTTTTCTAAATCCCTTATATATCTGCTGACTGTTGACTGGCTGACATAATTTCGTCTTGCCGCCTCTGAAAAGCTTAAAGTTCTCGCTACAGAAATAAAGCATTTTATCTGAATATTATCCATAATTCCCACTCCTATGCAAAAAATAAATCAATGATTGAAAATCCTTTGTTCATTTGCATAAATAAAACATTGCATAAATTTTCCACATTTGTTATAATTCAATTATAGCATAAGAATATGCAAATTACAAATAAATAAATTTATGACGGAGGATAATTATGGAAAGAATAGTAATTACCGGTATGGGTGCTGTAACGCCTATCGGAATTGGGGTAGAAAACTTTTGGAATAATCTTATAGCAGGAAAGTGCGGAATTGAAACTATCAAAAGCTTTGACGCAAGCGAGCTTGCCGTTCAGATTGCAGGTGAAATAAAGGATTTTAATCCTACCGACTATTTACCCAAGGACGTTGTAAGAAAGACTGACGCATTTATGCAATATGCGTATATTGCGGCTGAGGAAGCTTTGCAACAGTCCAAGCTTGAAATTGAGCCTGAGAGAACAGGTATTGTTATGGGTACAGCTATGAGCGGTATTTCCACTATTGCGTTTACTCAGGAAGCATTAACAGGTGCATCACACAAAAAGGTAGGTCCAAGATTTATTCCTAAAATTTTAGGCAATATTGCTGCTGCAAACATTGCTATAGAACACAACATTCAAGGTCCAAGCCTTACTGTTTCTACAGCTTGTTCATCAGGCGGTGATGCAATTTTCCAGGCTGCTATGCTTATTCAGGCAGGAAAAGCAGATGTAATGATTGCCGTAGGTGCAGAATCTGCTCTTTGTCCTATCTTTATATACAGCCTTGCAAACGCAAAGGCTCTTTCACGTAACAACGAAAATCCTCAGGGCGCATCCTGTCCTTTTGATGAATCAAGAGACGGTTTTGTAATCGGCGAAGGCGGCGGCGCACTTATATTAGAAACAGAATCCCACGCAAAGGCTCGCGGTGCAAGGATTTACGGTGAGTTACTTGCTTGCGGAAACACAAGCGACGCCTATCACGTTACTGCTCCTCATCCGGAAGGACGCGGTGCAAAGGCTTGTATGGAACAGGCTTTAAAGGAAGCAAACTTAAAGTCATCTGACATTGGATATGTTAATGCTCACGGTACTTCAACACCAAAGGGCGACGAGGTTGAAACCGGTGCTATAAAGGAAGTCTTTGGGGACAAGCTTCCATTCGTCAGCTCCACAAAGGGCGCTACAGGTCATATGATGGGTGCAGGCGGTATTACAGAGGTTATCTCTTGTATCAAAGCCGTTGAAACAGGAATTATTCCCCCCACAATCAACCTGAAAAATCCTATCCCATGCGGAATTGACTTTGTAGCAAATGAGCCTAAAAAGGCTGAAATAAAGTACGCTATGTCAAATGCTTTTGGCTTTGGCGGACAAAACTCAAGTATTATTGTAGGTAAATACGAATAATTAATAATTTTTCAACACATAACTTTTGGAGGTAATTATGGAGTACACATACGATATTGCTATGTTCAAGGAAACCTTTGAAACAGAATTCACTTGGCTTAACGGCTTTATGAGAAATGTTAACAGATTTTCTGACAACATTGCCTTAGTTGAGCCTCTCCTGGATCAAAACTGGACCTATAGTGAACTGAACACAGAGTGCAACAGGCTTGCTAATGCTATATTAAGCAGTGGAGCAAAGAAAAGTGATGTTGTATTTTATCAGCTGTATAACTCACCTCACTTTGTATTCTGCCATATTGCCGCTCAAAAAGCAGGCTGTATTTCCAATCCTGCAAACTTTAACCTTTCTCCCGGTGAAACCGCAGAAATTATCAATCACAACAAGCCAAAGGTTTATGTATATGACAGCTCAATAGTTAAGACTGCCGTAAAGGCTCTTGAAATGTCAGAACACAAGCCCGACGTTGTAATTATGGTTGACCTTTTCGGCAATAATGATAATATTCCTCAGGGACATATTTCATATGAAGATTTCGTAAAGGGTGCAAGCGAGGACAATCCGAAGCTTTCCTTTAAGCCTCACATTTATGATGAGGTTTTAAGACTTCAGACCTCTGGCACAACAGGTACTCCAAAGGGCGTTCCTCTTAACAATATTAACGAAGTGCTTTCTGCTCACGATGTTCTGATGCACTTCCCTCTCTCTCCATACGATACAACTATGAATATGACGCCTTGGTTCCACCGCGGCGGTATTCATTCAGGTGGTATCACCCCTACCCTATACGCCGGCGGTAAAATTATAATTATGAGAGATTTCCAGCCTAAAACCTGCCTTGATTATGTTGAAAAATATTCTATTACTTTCCTAATCGGCGTACCGTCTGTTCTCGGACTTCTTGCTACAAAGCAAGAAAAACAGAAAAGGGATATTTCAACTCTAAAGGGTATTATCACAATGGGAAGTCCCCTTGAAAAGCAGGAGTGTATCCGTTTTCAAAATGTACTTACTCCTAATATTTTCAACGGCTACGGCACCACAGAATCTTTCTGGAATACTTTTTTAAGACCTGATGATTTACCTGAAATGGCAGGTACTGCAGGCAGAAGCTGTACTGACGATGAGGTTAGAATTGTAAAGATCTTTGAGGACAGGAAAGCCGAGCCTGATGAAGTTGTACCAAACGATAATGTTGCCGAGGGCGAAATCATAATCAAAAGCCCTGCTAAAACTACCTATTGCTATATTAATAATGAAAAGACTACAAAGGAAAAGTTCTACAAGGGTTGGATGTACACAGGCGATGTAGGAACATGGGACGAAAAACACTTTGTTACCGTTGCAGGCAGAAAAGATGATATGATTATCAGTAAGGGCGAAAATATTTATCCTGCACGAATTGAAGAGGCTATCAATTCATTCGATAAGGTTAAGGAATGTATCGTTACCTCTGTTCCGGACAAAACTCGCGGCGAGGCTATTGTTGCATACGTTATTCCGGCTGATGACAGTCTGTCGGTTGCAGAAGTATTGGAGTTTTGCAAAAATTGTCCCAACCTTTCAAAATATCAGGTTCCACGTTATTTCAGACTTGTGGATGATATTCCCAGAACAGCAACAGGCAAAAAGCAACACTTTAAAATAAAGGCTCAGGCAAAGGACGATTTGGCAAACGGCCTGTTGTTACGTAAATAATATATAACATAAAAAAACAAGTGGCTTGAAATACAGCCACTTGTTTTTATATAAAGTAATAATCAGCAAAAAAATAACACCACAGCCAAGCTGTGGTGTTTAAAATTAACCTCAAGCAATTTCCTCAAGGGAGCAACTACAATCGGTAATTCCGTGCTTTACTCTGTCCTCAACCTCTGTGCGTTTTGCATTGTTGAAACGATCAAGAGTACCAACAAGATAACCTGTGATTCTTCTGATTCTTTCAAAAGGAACAGCATCATAAGTATAATTTACATCAACATAATCACCGTCAACTGTAAACTCAAATGACTTAAATTCCTTATCAGGATTAGCTTCCTTTAGCTGCATTACGTATGTGTTAATTTCTTTTTGGGATAATGTTCCGCCGATTACTTTAATCTCCATAATTTTTCTCCTTCCAAAATCAAAATTTAAATTAAAAATTTTCATATACCGTTAAACAAATGCACCATTTAGTGGTGTATGAATATAATACCACAATATATAGTGTGTTGCAATACTTTTTTACTTGTATTAATACACAAATTTAACCCCAATATATTGTGTATTTTGACCAAGCAAATTAATAATTACAGTTTATGGGAAATAATTTAGCCATTTGAAGAAATTTTTATTGACAAAAGCACCTGAGTAATGTATAATACTACTTGCGTTAAAAAAGCAAACAGAATATGCGGGTGTGGCGGAATTGGCAGACGCGCTAGATTTTGGTCACGCTACCTCGGTGAAACAATTTAATATTTTGATTTTCGCAAGTTTTACTTGTTGAAATACACACGTGCAGGCGTGGCAAAATTAGTGAGTGTTGCAACCGCTGCCAGTGATAGATAAAAGGCGCAATACGAAATCTGAAATAAGAAGCATAAGGAAGTGTCGCAATGCAACTATATTTTAGACAAAAAATGTGCAAGAATACCGATTTTTTAATATTTTTCTTGATAAAGAATTGGAGGGCTTTATATAAAAAGACTTTTTTGCTTTTTTTACGATAAATTTGTTTATTTTTTTGCAAACAAATTTAGAACGTACTATGAAAAGTTTTACTTCAATAATCTCAGAAAGAAACTCAAAAATAATAATTTCTCTTTATTCTCGCCTAATTGTTATGCTGCTATTATTTATCATAGATTAGGATTGAAATTCAATTCCCCAACCATTAATATGCTTTTTCCTATTAAAAAACAATATTTGAAGTTTGTATCAAACATAGAGTATTATTTATCTAAAGACTTAGAATTTATCAGTGATCCGGATTATAACTGCCCTGTTGCTATCCTTGATGATATTAAATTGGTTTTTAATCACTATAAAAGCGTAGAAGAAGCTAATCTTAAGTGGAATCAAAGAAAACTAAGGGTAAACTATAATAATATTTTTATTATTTTTGATGATATATCCGATGCAGAATATAGTGATTTATTGGAATTTAATAAAATAGAATGTAAAGGAAAAGTT
>CAMFQG010000064.1 GCA_945980035.1 uncultured Clostridia bacterium | reverse complement strand
ATTCCTCTACGTCTCGTGGGCTCGGAGATGTGTATAAGAGACAGGATATTATATACTAATTCAGAGAATTAATCAAGATAATAGCATTATTTGTAATAAATAGGTAACACTTATGTAAAAAAGTGAAGCCATAGCTTTAGTTGAAAAGCTATGGCTTCACTTAGATATTAGTAGTTAAAAAAATCCCAAAATGAGCTTTGATTATCCTGCGTTTGTGTATCGCTTGGCTTAAATGTAGAGGGTTTATATTCAGCTAATTTCATCTTTAATGTACCTGTAGAGCCGTTGCGATATACCTTAAAGGGGACAGTATCGCCAACCTTTAGTGTTTTTATAATATCGTTGACTTCCTGTGTTGAGGTTACTTTTGTACCGTTAACCTCCTGGATAATATCACCTGCTTGGAAACCTGCTTTTTCTGCGTTGCTTCCTATGTTTATACTTGTGACATAAACGCCTGTTTTGTTAGCTCCGTACATCCAAGCCTGCGCAGTAGAGGTTACATCGGAAAGTGACATACCTAAATCAATCTGTCCCTTTACATATCCGTATTCCTTTAAGTCGGAAAGCACATCAACTACATCATTGATAGGGATAGCAAACCCAAGACCTTCGGAGGAGGTTTGGCTTGATTTTGCGTTAACAATACCGATAAGCTCTCCGTTACCGTCAAATAAACCACCGCCTGAGTTGCCGGGGCTGATTTCAGCATTTGTTTGCAATAGGTTCATTGTTTCGTCGTCAATGGTGACTTTTCTGTCTAATGCACTGATAATACCATCGGTAACGGTACCGCCCAGCTGACCCAGGGGGTTGCCTATTGCAACAGCATAATCACCCACTTCCAGCTTTGAAGAGTCGCCTAACACAGCCGGCGTAAAGCCGTCCTTAGTGTTGATTTTCAGCAGTGCAATATCGCCTGCCTCATATATTCCTACAAGTTCAACCTTAGTGTATTCCTTTTCGTTTCTTAGTGTAACGGAAATTTGTGACGCATCCTCAATAACGTGATAATTTGTTACAATATATCCGTCCTCGGAAATAATAACTCCGGAGCCTGCACCCTGTTGAATATACTGCTGTGAGAAAGAGCCTGTTACAACAGCCTCAGTGGTGATTTCAACTACAGATTCAGCCGCTTTATCTACAATCTCAGTTGTTGAAAGTGAAGCGTTTGAAGCAGTATATGAGGGGCTTCCGCTGCCTGATTTATTTATTACTAAATTACCTTGCCTGTTTGTAAGAAGTCCTGCAATAAAACCGCCGGACGTACTGATAACAGTAGAAACGATTACAGTGGCAACTAACAGCAGACATAACATTCCGTATGTTACCGGCTTCTTTTGCTTTTTTACTTTCTGTTTTTTAGGAGTGGGATTGGTGTAGGAATATCTGTTGTTTGGATTGTAACCTGAGGTGTACTGAGGCTTAGGCTGTTGACTATTGCTGTAAACATTTCCTGTCTGTGCAGAAGTCCCTGAATTACCGCCGTAATAAGCCTCTCCGTATTTTGCATATTGTTCTGCAGAATTTTCCTGACTTGATATTTTTTGATAATATTCATCAGGAGTATAATTCGGTTTGTTTTCGTAAGGATTGTCGTTCATAAATATACCTCCGTATATGTTTTATTTAGTATGCACTTATAATAATAGCACAAAGTGAACAATATATGAAATACTTTTGAAAAAATTAAGAAAATTTAACCTTGTCTATGTGAACGCATAGTATATTAATGAAGTCTGCTTCAAATATAATAAAGGAGTGTAAATATGGAAGTATTTGAAACTATAATGGCAGATTACGGCTTGTCGCCGCTGCCAAACGATACAGTAGAAGCAATGGCTTATGTTCCTTTTCAGCAACAAAACTCGAAAACCTATTCTCCTGCGCATGCTTTAGAAGCAGGTACAGTCTATCCTGTGTTAGATAAACCCTTCTACGGAAGTAAATGTTGGGGTGGTAAAAATGACTGAACGAGAAATATTAATGAAAAAGCTTGCGTCATACCAGTTTATGGTTGATGATTTACAGCTTTACCTTGATACTCATCCAAGGGACAAAGGCACAATTAAGAAAATGGAAGAGTATAAACAGGAGCTAAAGCCCATAATGAAAGAATACGAAGAAAAGTATGGCCCGCTTTTTGCGGATAACGGTGCAAACAACAAGTGGAAATGGATAAACACACCGTGGCCATGGGAAATTGAGGTGGAAGAATAATGTTTGTTTATGAGAAAAAATTGCAGTATCCTGTAAAAATAAAAAATCCAAACCCCAAGCTTGCAAAGATTATTATAACTCAATATGGCGGTCCCGATGGTGAGCTTGGTGCATCCTTGAGATATTTAAGCCAGCGTTTTACAATGCCTCTGCCTGAATTAAAAGCTACACTGACGGATATAGGCTATGAAGTGCCTTGGTTGGAAAATTTTTCATTATAGCTGTCAATTTCAGCCTTACCGCAGAGGATTTTTGCACTCCATTTGTGGGGAATGAATTTCAGGTGAATGTCAAGCTCACGGTTTTTACTGACAACGATTTTATCAACTATGTTGCGGTAAAATGTATCGCTCCACTCTTCACCTGTGATGATTGAATTTACATAAGCTTTAATTTCACTTATTATTTTTTCCTTGTCCGCAAGCATACTGCTGTGGGCTTTTTCTTTTTGCAGTTTTTTGGATATTGTATCAAATTCGGATTTAAGTCTTTCGCAGGCTTTGCGGTAATCCGAGGTTTCAATATCACCCGACAAACACATATCAAGTAGCTTTTGCTTTTTGTTTTCTATCTTTTCAAGCTCGTTTTCAAAATAGGTTATGTTGTCTTTCCCTTTATCGGATTTCAGAACATCAGACACGATTTGCAATATGCTTTCTAAAATTTTATTTCTGTCTTTCAGAACATCGGAGATAATATGTTGCAGAATTGAACGAATGTCCTTTTCATTTATTGAAACATTTGAACAGCCGACCTTTTCATTATTTTTGTTTATTCGCTCCTTGCCGTACTTCTGATTCTGAATACAAATCCAGCTTTCATTCTGATTGACCTTGGATGAAGTTTTTTTGCGGTGAATAAAGGTTGAACCGCACTGGTTGCAGATTATTTTTCCCGACAGAGCGTATCGGTTTGCAAAGCCGTTTTTGGCTCCGTGAAGATTTTTTCTGCGTTCAAGCTCTCGTTGCGTTGCTTCAAACATCTCTCTTGAAATAATCGGCTGGTGATGATTTCGGATTGTAACATACTCAACCTCGCCCTTGTTGTACTTTTTATTATGTGACAGATAATCAGGTGTGTAGGTTTTCTGCTGAATCAAATCACCGCAGTACTTTTCATTTTTCAAAATTCGCAATATCACCGTGTACGACCAGTCCTTCATATAGGTTGAGGTCTTGATTCCTGCATCTCGCAACTCCTTTGCAATAACGTGAGTTCCTTTGCTCTCGTTGAGGAATTTATGATAAATCAATCTGACGGTTTCTGCTCCCTCTTTATTTATGTACAGCTTTCCGTCACGAACATCGTAGCCCAGCATATCTCTGCCGAACACAACGCCTTGCTCCATCATTCTGCGTTGTCCCCATTTTACTCTGTCGGAGGTTTTTCTGCTCTCCTCCTGAGCAATTGAAGACATAATCGTCAGACGAAGCTCTGCGTCAGGGTCAAGTGTGTTGATATTGTCATTCATAAATATTACACCTATGCCGTAGCTTTTCAGTTCTCTTGTGTAGCCAATGCTGTCAAGAGTGTTTCGAGCAAATCGGCTGATTTCTTTTGTGATAATCAAATCAAACTTTTTTGCTTTTGCATCTTCTATCATTCGGTTGAATGACGCTCGCTTTTTTGTACTCGTTCCGCTGATTCCCTCGTCAACATAAATTTTGTAAAGCTCCCACAACGGATTGCGTTTTATATACTCATTGAAATATCTTTGCTGGCTTTCAAGTGAATTTGCCTGATCAAGATTGTCGGTTGACACTCGGCAGTAAGCCGCTATCTTTTTGACTTCGTTTTCAAATTTGTTTAACATTTTGATACCTCCGGTAACACAAGTATATTATTTAATTTCATAATGTCCAGAGAAATTTTTAGAACGACAGTTGTGGTGTCACTCTGAAAATTAGACCGCAAAGATTTTCTACTTTTTATTAGGTATTAGTATAAGCTTTCAATTTCTTTAGACACTCCTCGTACTGCTTCTGAGTAAGATAACCTTGCTCTTGGAGTATGAGGAAGATTGATTTTTTAATTTCATTTTCAAGTTCTTTACTGACATTTTTCTGCTCTGCATTTTCATTTTGGCTTTCAAAGATGATTTTTGTTTTCACCTTAAACACCTCGGTAAAAACTATGCAGTAGCAGATTGTCTATATTCTTTCATCATCCTTTCCCTGTTACTCATAACACACCCGATACTGTGTAAAAGCCTTTGAGTTTTGAGGAATATTACGATTGGCTTGAAAAAGCGAGAACAACATGGGACTATTACCTTGAACAGAAAATTCCCAAAGAGGAAGCATTGAATATAATTTGTATTGAATAAAAGTTGCAAAAAGCAATCGGATAGGCAGTCAAATTTCCATTGAGTGCCTATCCGATTTTTTAATTATTTACTGGTATCGCTAATCCATTTGTATGTCGATAAAGCTAAGTCAAATTCTGTAATACATTCTTTTCCGTTTTCTGTTTGAAGAAAAGATTTGTAAAATGTTTCTATTTCCGAATAGATTTTAATTGAAGCATGAACTTTTTATTTCCGGTTTTATCATATAAATATGTAATTTAATAATGCTGACGCCATACTATATCTCTACGAATCCGATAGAAACCATTAAACGTCTTTTGAAAATCAATATCTATTGATATATCTACTTTATAAATCTGATTAATGATGTATTCATATTGCTCCAAACCAAAGCCGGCAGCCAGTCGCTGTTCAATTACATCTTTT
Source organism: uncultured Clostridia bacterium (assembly GCA_945980035.1). Classification (GTDB taxonomy): domain Bacteria; phylum Bacillota; class Clostridia; order Oscillospirales; family Acutalibacteraceae; genus Ruminococcoides. The sequence continues at coordinate 5,219 of CAMFQG010000064.1, read as the reverse complement.
GGATGAATTATCATAAACATCCCTCTTTTTTATTTAATATAACCGAAATCAATATTATAAGTCAAGTCAAACCTTTTTTTACTTTATATGAAGTTGCCGGAAAAGTGGTGGGGCATAAAGATTATGATATATCAGCTTTATTTCTCAAAATGGGGTTGAGGCTTTAGACTTTCTTTGTAATTAAAGCCACGTTTTCTACGTGGGTCGAGACAATGCCGTGAATGTCGAAACAAAACGGAAACAAATCTACCCCCACAGTACACAGGAACATATCAACCAAATCACGAAATGTCTGAATGCATCAAAAATCAAAAAATTCAAGAACTCTCTTTGTTGCCAGTTCCATGCAAGCCGGGTTTTGGAATCTATGATCGGCATTTTCAACAGGAATAAATTCTATCAGATTATTATCGGCAAAAGTCTTTCCGACATCAAACGGAACGATTTCGTCCTTCGTGCCATGAAGAATCATAATGTCATCAGCAAAATCCAGATAGTCAATCTTCTGTATATCCGATTCTTCAAGATCGGTGAGGAACTGTTGGTTTATTTCAATCTTTCGGTCGAATCCAACCTGAACCTTCTTGCCTTTTAGGATCAATTCGAGTTCATCGTTTTTCATGATTGTTTTTGTCAAAACCTCTGCCATGTTCACTGCCGGACAACGCAGAGCGATTTTTGCAAACGGGTTTTCATGTTCTGATATATATTTCAGAACAAGATATCCTCCGAAACTGGTTGCGTAAGAATAGATTTCCTCAGGTTGAAGCTCCGAACGAATGTAGTCAATTACGGTCTCGATGTAAGTCATGCAGTCCTGCAGAACCATTTTCTTCTTCACATCGTCGCCATGGCAAGGCAGATTGTAGATAAGAACGGCAATTCCTTTATATTTCGTCAATACACGATCGGCAAACTTTTGTGCCGCACTGTTGTCTTTGTGACCAGCAAATCCATGCCCGAACAATACTACTTTTTCAATGGTGTGCTTCTTGTCGTAGTATAGTTTGCATCTTATATTCTGATTATTTTTATTAATTTCAAAGTATTTTTCCATTATCATTCCTCCTGGTTCCGAGACAAAAGAACAACCGTCTCCACATGAGAGGTACGGCTGAAAAGGTCAACGGGAGTTATTTCTTTTACGGAATAATTCCTTTCGCTGAAAAGCTTTAAATCCCTTGCCAATGTTTCTGCATCACAGGATACATACACAATTCTTTCAGGTGACATTTCCACAATATCCTCAATCAAACTGCTGTCGCACCCCTTGCGAGGGGGATCAATAATCACGACATTGGGTGATATTCCCTGAGATTTTAGCTGTGAAGAAGCTTTTGACGCATCACCGCAAATAAACTGTGCATTACCAATATTGTTTGTCCTTGCGTTTTCCTCAGCGTCTTTTATGGCGTCTTCAACTATCTCTACACCGATAAGCTTTTTGCACTTATCCGCCATTGTAAGCCCAATAGTACCAGTACCGCAATACAGGTCAAGCAAAACCTCATCACCCTGCAGGTCGGCATATTTCTTAGCAATACCGTATAACACTTCTGCCTGATTTCGGTTAACCTGATAGAAAGACAAAGGCGAAACTTTAAACGTCAGACTGCATAGTATATCAGAGATATAGCCTTTACCATATGCAACACGACTTTTAGTGCCTAAAATCACATTTGTTTTTTCTCTATTAGAATTAAAAACTACGGTTTTCAGTTGTGGTAAGTTATCTTTTAATTTCTTTACAAGTACATCTTCCTGTTTAAGTCCGTTGCCGTTAACAACATAGCAAACCATAAGCTCATCTGTTTTCTCACCGTAACGTATATATAAATGCCTAAGCTTGCCCTTGTGAGTTTTTTCATCGTATGCCTGTTGATTTGTACTGTTCATAAAATCAACGGTTATATCCATTACCTTTTTGAACAATTCAGGCTGTAACAAACAATCATCACAGCTGATTATCCTATGGGTATGATTGGCAAAAAAACCAAGCTCAAGGCTGTTTTCGCCGTTCTGAGCAGGTAGCTGGGTTTTGTTGCGATACCTGTCAATACTTTTATTGGGGACAACGGGATTAATTTTTATATCGGTAAGTCCGCCGATACGGGTGACAGCGTCTTTTACTCTGTTGTATTTTATTTCTAATTCGGAATTATAACTAATGTGTCTATATACACATCCACCGCATTTGCTGAAATATTTGCAATCAACCGGCACTCTGTCCGGAGAGGGCTCTACAATCTCCTCGATTTTGCCGTAGGCGTAGGTTTTCTTTGTTTTCAGTATTCGTACCTTCAGTTTATCTCCCACAGCAGATAGGGGAACAAAGACAGTTATTCCCTTATCGGTTCGTCCCACTCCGCTTCCCTGAGCAGTCATTGAAGTAATATCCAAATTTATAATATCGTTCTTTTTTAAATCCATAAATAAAATCCTTAAAAATTGATATATTTATTTTAACATTTGCCGTCATATTTGGCAATATCTAAAAAAATATACTAAATTGCGAAAAAGTATTTATTTTTTCATTATTTGGCAATATAATATAAGTGGTTTATTATGGTTATTGGGAGTGAGTATTTTGAAATACGACCATTTATTAGAAAATATAAAAAGAATACACTTTATCGGTATTGGTGGAAGCGGAATGTGTCCCCTTGCTGAAATATTAATGAGCGAGGGCTTTGAAATTTCAGGCTCCGATATGAACGAAGGGGAAACACTGGACAAGATTAAAGGCTATGGAATCCCTGTATATATGGGGCACAAGGCTGAAAATGTAAAGGATGCAGAGCTAATTGTATATTCCGCTGCTATAAAGGAAGATAACCCTGAACGTGCATATGCCGTAGAGAATAACATTCCCTGCATTGAACGCAGTGTTATGCTGGGTATTGTTACAAGAAGATACAACCGCAGTATTGCTGTTTCAGGCACTCACGGTAAGACAAGCACAACAGGAATGTTGACACAAATTCTTATCGGCAGTGGGTTTGATCCCTCTGCAATTATCGGTGGAAAGCTACCTTATATCGGCGGTAACAGTTATGTGGGACAGAGTGATATTATCGTTTGCGAGGCTTGTGAATACGTTGATTCTTTCCTACAGCTAACACCGTATATTTCTATTATTCTTAATGTTGACGCCGACCACCTGGATTACTTCGGCACACTTGAAAATATTAAAAAGTCATTTAATAAATTTGGAAAGCAAACTACCAATCTTTTAGTTCTCAACGGTGACGACAAAAACACTATGGACAGTATTGCCGATGTTGATATTCAAAAGATAACCTACGGCTTTAACAACACAAATGACTACTATGCAGAAAACATAAGTGCAGACAAAGGCGTTCACGAAACCTTCGACTTGATGCACAAGGGCGAAAAGCTTTGCACAGTAAAGCTTATTGTTCCCGGCAGACACAATATTTTTAATGCCCTTGCAGCTGCAGCTACTGCCCATTACTTGGGCGCAACTCCTAAGGAAATTGCAGAAAATTTAGGAAAGTTCGGCGGTGTTCACAGACGTTTTGAAATTTTAGGAAAGCCCTGTGACATTACGGTTGCAGACGATTTTGCACATCACCCCACAGAGCTTACAGCCACTTTGAAAGCGGCTATGAATATGGGCTTTAAAAAAGTATGGGCAGTTTTCCAGCCTCACACTTTTTCAAGAACTGCTATGCTGCTGGACGATTTTGCAGAGGCTTTGAAAATTCCCGATGTTGCAATAATTTCTGAAATATTGCCTGTAAGAGAAGTTAACACCTACGGAATATACAACACCGACTTAGGTGCAAAGGTCCCTAATTCAAAGTGCATTGATACTTTTGAAGACATAACGAAATATGTTTGCGACCACGCACAAGCCGGAGATTTAATCCTCACAATGGGCGGTGGCAACGTATATATGTGTGCAAATATGATTTTAAAGGAATTGCAGGGAAGAGAAAAAATCCAAACATTTGATATATAAAAGAAAGCCTTAACACCGCACTGATATAATCCCCTTAGAGTAGACACTTAAAAAAACAAAAAGTTTTCAAGACTACTTTAAGGGGATTAATATTATGCCAAGAATAACGCACAAGAACAAGAAGTACAGCGCAGAATTAAAGAAGCAAGCAGTTCAATCGTATCTAAAAGGAGAAGGAAGTTTACGAAAGATATGTGAACAATATAAAATTTTAGATAATAGACAGCTCAGGAACTGGATTAAGTGGTATAATGGTCATAGAGAATTTAAGGAGCGCAGTAGCGCCAAGGGAGAGATCTATATGACCAAGGGAAGAAAGACAACGCAAGAAGAACGGGCAAAGATCGTAGCGTTCTGCATTGAGCACAACAAGGATTACGGTTTAACTGTAGAAACTTACAGCGTGTCGTACCAGCAAGTCTACGCATGGGTGCGCAAATATGAAGAAGGCGGAGTAGACAAACTCAAGGACAATAGAGGAAGAACGAAACCGGTTGAAGAAATGACCGAGGTTGAAAAGCTGAAAGCGGAAATGAGGATTCTCGAAGCGAAGAACAGACAACTTGAAATTGAAAATGCCTTCATAAAAAAACTACAGGAGCTGAAAGGTGGTGGTCGCTGACCGGAGTACGGCAGGAGCATATCTACATAGCAATTGAATTTCTTAACGTCCACAAGGGATATTCCATAAAAGAAATATGTCTTGCGTTGAAATTAAACAGATCTTCCTACTACAAGTGGAAAAAGAGGAAACAAAGCAAAAGCGAGCTTTTGAACATACAAATCACAGAATACGTAAAGGATTACTATGAAGAAAGCAACGGAGTTCTCGGATACAGACAGATGTGCATTAACATTAACCGAGAGAAAATCGATGAACTTCCTCACAGAATTAACGTTAAGAGAGTACGCCGAATTATGCGCATACTCGGACTTAAATCCGTCATTCGCAGAAAACGTCCGGATTATGTGAAATCTACACCTGAAATTACCGCCCAGAACGTACTTAACAGAGATTTCAAGGCAACTGTTCCGTTCGAGAAATGGCTTACCGACGTTACGGAGTTTAAGTATTACGTTGGACCCGAGGTAAAGAAGCTCTATCTATCTGCAATTCTTGATCTTTATGACAGACGAATCATTGCATACAAGATCGGCGACAGCAACAACAATGCATTGGTTTTCACAACGTTTGATGAAGCGAGAAGTCTTTATCCTGATGCAAAGCCTATCT
>CAMFQG010000063.1 GCA_945980035.1 uncultured Clostridia bacterium | reverse complement strand
ACACCTAAGCCTTCGTCGGCAGCGTCAGATGTGTATAAGAGACAGCTGTTGGATTTATACAACACTATAATAGATTATGAAAATTTCCTGCGAATTGTAAGACTTAAAAAGTACTATAAGGTAGAGCCGTCGGAAATAATAAAAATGCTGCTTCCCTTTGGCTCTTTATCTCAAAGAAAGCTTCAGGATATGTGCAACGCAGAAAATTCTGCTGCGGTATTCTCAATTATGGGAAACACTAAACCGGGTAAACTTATTGACAAGCTTGAATACTCCTACACAGGCAGTATTCCCACAAAGGTTAAATACCTTAAAGCTAAAAAGAATATGTACCTGTCCGACAATCCGGCAACTGTTATGATGTCTTATATAATACTTTCGGAAATCGAGCTTATGAATTTGATTTGTATTATTGAGGGCGTTAGATATAAGGTAGATAAAAACAGAATTGAACAATTATTAACATATTAGGCGGAGGTGATTTTTTGAGTGTAGAGAATATTAAGGCTTTTAATATTATTGGCTTGGAGCAGTCCTTTGATAAGGTTGTTATGGAGCTGGGTAAATCCGGAGTATTCCAGCCTGACGAGGTTTCAAACTTCTATTCGGATACCAGAGATTTTATTCACGCACCTGCTTCAAATAAGTATTCAGAGTCCTTATCTAAAATCAGCGGTGTAATGTCTTCCTTGAAGATTGACGCTGAGTATATCAAGACTTCCAATTTTGCACCTGATTATGATGAAATTGTAAGCTATACAGATAAGGTTTCTCAAGAAGTGGATGACTTGATAGCTGCAAAAGTTAATGCTAAAAAAGAATTAAACGAATGCAAACGTGCTATTGAAGAAACAAGCCACTTTCTTGCTATCGACTACAATATCAAAGATATTCAAAAAATGAAGTACATTAAGGCTGTTTTCGGAAGACTGCCTAAAAGCAACATTTCTAAACTCGGAAAATTTAAAAAGGAAACTTTTGAATTTATTTCATGCGTTGAAGAGGACAAGTATATTTGGGGTGTATATTTTACTCCTACTGTTTCGGCTGACAGAGTTGATACAATTTTTTCAAGGTTATATTTTGAAAAAAGTATTCTTGGAGATATTGACACTACCCCATCCGAGAAAATCAAAGAGCTTAATGCTCAGATTGGCGACTTGGAAAAAAATCTTGATAACGCAAGAAAAGATATTGCAAGCTACGTTGATAAAAACAAAAAAGAAATCTTGAAATATTTCACAAAGATTTCAGAATACAATTTGTACGGAACTATTAAATCTCACGCTATGCTGAGAAAGAACAGCTTTTGTATTACAGGATGGGTACCTGAAAAGCAGGCTAAATCCTTAAAGGCTAAGCTAAAAAAAATCGAAAGCGTTGAGGTTTCCGTAACAAATGCTAAGGACGAGGTGGCTCTGTCTCCACCAAGTAAGCTAAAAAATATTTTCTTTACCCGTCCCTTTCAATACTATACAGAAATGTACGGCGTTCCAAAGTACAACGAAATTGACCCTACTAATTTCATCGCAATAACCTACGTGCTGTTATTCGGAATTATGTTTGGTGATGTGGGACACGGCTTCTGCCTTGCCATTGCAGGACTTTTGATGTGGTATCTAAAGAAGATGGAAATCGGTAAAATCCTTATTCCCTGCGGTTTGTCGGGTATGGTATTCGGTACATTGTTCGGTGATGTATTCGGATTTGAACACGCTATGGACTGGCTGTACTGCGGAATATTAGGTATGGAAGAAAAACCCGTTGAAGTAATGAACTCCGCAACAATTAACAACATTATTTATATTGCTGTGGGAATCGGTATGGCTTTGCTGTGTATCGCAATGCTCCTTAACATATACACTTCAATAAGGCAAAAAAATCTTGGTAAGGCACTATTTGATACAAGCGGTCTTTGCGGACTTCTCTTCTACGGATTGATTTGTGCAGGACTAATCGGAATGTTAATCTTCGGTGTAAACCTGTTCTCCTTGCCGTATATCATAATTATCGCTCTTTCATTCATTCTTATTTTCTTCAGAGAACCGCTGACTGAGCTTGTGAACGGTGAAAAGAACTGGATGCCTGAAAAATGGGGAGATTTTATATTGCAAAATCTCTTTGAATCCATTGAAGTTTTACTAAGCTATGTTACAAACACCCTCAGCTTCCTGAGAGTAGGCGCATTCGTTCTTGTTCACACAGGTATGATGTCCGTTGTATTCACCCTGGCAGAAACTGTAGGCGGTGCAGGTTATTATCCTGTAATTATATTCGGTAACGCACTTGTTTGCGTTCTTGAAGCACTGTTAGTTGCTATTCAGGTACTAAGACTTGAATTCTATGAAATGTTCAGCCGTTTTTATTCAGGCGAAGGCAGAGCTTATGAGCCTGTCAAGCTTAAATTAACACATAATTAATTTTATTTTATGGAGGTATTATTATGTTATTAAACGCACTTTTACTCACAATCCCTGTTGTATTCCTTGTACTTTCAGTAGTACTTGCAACAAAATCTTTCAATAAGGGCAAGAACCCTAAGCGTTCAATGCTTGTTCAGTTAGTATCATTCGGTGCAGTTTTCGCTTTCTGCATGGTATGTCCTTTGGTAGCTTCCGCTGCTACAGGTGACGCAGCTGCTGCTTCTGACGGTCTTGCTAACGGTCTTAAATATTTAGGCGCCGGCCTTGCTACAGGTATTTCCTGTATCGGTGGCGGTATCGCAGTTGGTAAGGGTGCTCCTGCCGCTATCGGTGCTACTGCAGAAGATCCTAAAAACTTCGGTAAAGCTATTATCTTCGTTGCTCTCGGTGAAGGTATCGCTCTTTACGGTATGCTTGTTTCAATTTTGATTTTAAACGCTTAATAATCAAAGGATTGATTTTTATGAAATATTATCTGATTAGTGATAATGTTGACACACTTATGGGTATGCGACTTGCAGGTATTGAGGGAGTTGTAGTACATAAGGAGCACCATGTTCGCCGTGAGCTTTTAAAGGCTATGGAAATGAAGGATGTTGCCGTAATACTGATGACCGAGAACCTTGTATCTCAATGCCCTGACTTGGTATATGACCTAAAGCTTAACAGAAAGCAACCCCTGATTGTTGAGATTTCCGACCGACACGGCAACGGAAGAACAGCAGACAGTATTACAAAATACGTTCAGGACGCTATCGGCGTTAAGCTATAACAAACTACAAAAGAGGTTTTAATATGGGAAAAAATAATAAAACCGACAATTTTCTGAAAGCTATAAATAAATATTCCAAGCTTGAAAGGGAACAAATTCAAAGTGATATTGAAACTGTAAGAGCGGAAGAGCTGAAAAAAGCTGAAGCTACAGGCAAGAAAATGGCAAGAGATTACGTCGCTAAGGAATACTCTGCTGTTAAAACTGCTGTTACGGGACAGTATGCTGTTAAAAATCTGGAGGCTCAGGGCAAAATTTACAAAAAAAGAGAAGAAATTACAAACTCTGTTTTTGAAAAGGCTGCTGAAAAGCTGACAGATTTCACTTCTTCCCCTGAGTATAAGGAATTACTGATTAAATATGCTAAAGAAATTGCTGATATTTTCAAAGATAACAGTTGTGTTGTATATATAAATGATAATGACAATAAATTTGCCGAAGAAATTAAGGCACAATTTGACGGTGACGTTACTGTTGAAAATGATGTTGCCATTAAAATCGGCGGAATCAAGGGCTTTTGCAAGGATTTAAAAATCGTTGCGGACAACACGCTCGACAGTAAGCTTGTCAGTCAAAAGGATTGGTTTACTGAAAATTCCGGATTAAAGGTAATGTAACACAACTTTTTGAAACGAGATGATTTTATGGAAAACAATGTAATTTATGGTATCAATGGTCCTGTTGTTACCGTTCAAGGTCCTACGGATTTTGAAATGATGGAAATGGTTTATGTTGGAAAGGACAACCTTGTAGGTGAAATCATTGGTATCACAAGTGAATTAACTACAATACAGGTTTACGAGGAAACTACGGGCTTAAAGCCGGGCGACCCTATCAGAGGTACCGGTGCTCCTATGAACGTACTTTTGGGACCGGGTATTATTGACAATATTTTTGACGGTATTGAACGTCCTCTTAAAGCCATTGAGGAGCAGTCCGGTGCATTTATCAGCAGAGGTTCACAGGTTAACTCTCTTGATGATACAAGGCTTTGGAATGTAACCTTAAAGGTTAAAGTGGGAGATACGGTAAAGGGCGGTCAGATTTATGCCACTCTCCCTGAAACTCCCATTATTGAGCACCGTTTGATGGTTCCTCCTGCAATTTCAGGTAAAATCACAATGGTTAAGCCTGACGGTGAATACAAGCTTTTTGATGTAATTGCCACAGTTGAAGATGATTTAGGCAACCAGCATAACCTGACTTTATGTCAGAAATGGCCTATCCGTACATCAAGACCTATAGCTGACAGGCTTTCCACATCTGTTCCCCTTATTACAGGACAACGTGTTATTGACACAATGTTTCCTGTTGCCAAGGGCGGTGCGGCTGCTATACCCGGTGGCTTCGGTACAGGTAAGACTATGACACAGCATCAGCTGGCAAAATGGTGTGACGCTGATATTATCGTTTATGTGGGTTGCGGTGAACGCGGAAACGAAATGTCACAGGTTCTTGAGGAGTTCTCTGAGCTTATTGACCCTAAATCAAACAGACCTATGACTGACAGAACAGTTCTTATTGCAAACACTTCAAATATGCCTGTTGCTGCTCGTGAGGCTTCAATTTATACAGGTATCACATTAGCTGAATATTACAGAGATATGGGATACCACGTTGCTATTATGGCTGACTCAACCTCACGTTGGGCTGAGGCTTTGAGAGAAATTTCAGGACGTCTTGAGGAAATGCCTGCAGAGGAAGGCTTTCCTGCTTATCTTCCCTCTCGTCTTGCTGAGTTCTATGAACGTGCAGGCAGAGTTGACACTCTGTCAGGCTCACAGGGTTCGGTAACAATTATCGGCGCTGTATCCCCGCAGGGTTCTGACTTTTCCGAGCCTGTTACTCAGAACACAAAGAGATTTACACGTTGCTTCTGGGCTTTGGACAAATCTCTTGCTTATGCAAGACACTATCCTGCTATTAACTGGATGGACTCTTACAGTGAATATTTCAACGATATAGACCCTTGGTTTATTGAAAACACAGGTGAAGACTTTGTAGAATACAGAAACCGCATTTCTGCACTGCTCCAAGAGGAAAGCTCTCTTATGGAAATTGTTAAGCTAATCGGTGCAGATGTACTTCCTGACGATCAAAAGCTTGTTATTGAAATTGCAAGAGTTATCAGAGTAGGCTTCCTACAGCAAAATGCTTTTCATGCTGATGATACATTTGTACCCCTTGAAAAGCAAAAGCTAATGATGAAGGTTATTCTACATCTGTATGATAAATCAAAGGAAATTATCGCAGAGAGTATTCCTATTTCAAAAATTACTGAGCTTGGACTCTTTGAAAAGCTTAATAAAATGAAGTATGACATTCCTAACAACAGGTTGGAAATGTTTGATGACTACATTGATGATATTAACAATAAATTGTCAACAATAATGTAAGGGAGGAAACGCAATGTTAATTGAATATGTGGGCGTTAAGGAAATTAACGGTTCGCTAATCGTAATGGACGGCGTAACGGGCGTTTCCAACGAAGAAATCGTAGATATAAAATTAGATAACGGTACAGTCAGACAGGGACGTGTTGTTCAGATTGAGGGTGAAAGAATTGTTGTACAGGTATTTGAGGGTACAAGAAATATATCTCTTTCAAACACAAAAACAGTTCTGACCGGTCACCCAATGGAGCAACCACTTTCACCTGAAATTATCGGACGTGTACTTGACGGTGCAGGTCGTCCTATTGACGGCCTTGGGGAAATTTTCCCTGAAAAACGTGCCAACATCAATGGTACTCCTATCAACCCTGTATCTCGTGTTTATCCTACTAACTACATAAACACGGGTATCTCAACTATTGACACTCTTATGACTCTTATCAGAGGTCAAAAGCTTCCTATCTTCTCAGGTTCAGGTATGAAGCATAACGATTTAGCTGTTCAAATTGTAAGACAGGCTAAAATCAGCGGTGCAAACGCAAACAACTTCTGCGTAGTATTTGCTGCTATGGGTGTTCAGAAGGACGTTGCCGAATACTTTAGAAAGTCCTTTGAGGACTCAGGCGTACTTTCAAGAGTTGTTATGCTGCTAAACCTTTCTAACGACCCTATCATTGAAAGAACACTTACTCCGCGATGTGCCCTTACAATCGCAGAATATCTTGCATTTGAGCTTGATATGCACGTGCTTGTAATTATGACAGATATGACTTCATACGCAGAGGCTCTGCGTGAGTTTTCATCATCAAAGGGTGAAATTCCGGGACGTAAAGGTTATCCCGGTTATCTGTACTCTGACCTTGCATCTCTGTATGAACGTGCTGGTATGATTAAGGGTCACAGCGGTTCTGTAACTCAGATTCCGATTCTGACTATGCCAAATGATGATATTACTCATCCTATTCCTGACCTTACAGGATATATTACAGAGGGACAGATTACTCTTGACCGCACACTTCAGGGACAAGGCTTTTATCCGCCTGTTTCAGTGCTCCCTTCCCTATCCCGTCTGATGAAAGACGGTATCGGTGAAGGCTTTACAAGAGCCGACCATCAGCCTCTTGCTAACCAGCTGTTTGCTTCTTACGCAAAGGTTATTGACGCTCGTTCTCTTGCTTCGGTAATCGGTGAGGAGGAATTATCTCCTATCGACAAGAAGTATATTGAATTTGGCAAGCTGTTTGAGGGCAGATTTGTAAATCAAGGCTTTAACGAAAACAGAAGTATTGAAGAAAGTCTTGATTTAGGTTGGGAATTGCTCTCTACCCTACCTCGAAGTGAGCTTGACCGTGTTGATGACGAGTTACTTGATAAATTCTATAATCCACAAAACTAATTCAGAAAGGGTGTTCATCTGATGGCAATACAGGCAGTACCTACAAAAGGTAATCTGATGAATACAAAAAAATCATTATTTCTTGCTAAGATGGGATATGAGCTCCTTGACAGGAAACGTAACATTCTTATCAGGGAAATGATGATGCTTATAGACCATGCAAACGAAATTCAAGGCAAAATTGACAACGCATATGATGAGGCTTACTCTGCGTTACAGACAGCCAACATTACATTAGGCTACTGTAATGAAATTTGTAATACCATTCCCGTTGAAAACAGTTTATCCCTTGATTATCGTTCTGTTATGGGTGTGGAAATCCCCATTGTTAAAATTGAGGAGCCCGAAAGAAATCATATGTACTTTGGTTTTAATACCACCAATACAGCTTTAGATAATGCTTTTCAGAAGTTTACGGAGGTTAAGGTGCTGACAACTGAGCTTGCAGAAATTGAGAACAGTGTTTACAGACTGGCTGACTCAATTAAGAAAACTCAGAAACGTGCAAATGCTCTTAAAAACATTATGATTCCAAAATTTGAGGAAACAGTTAAGTTTATTACTGACGCTCTTGACGAAAAGGACAGAGAGGAATTTTCCCGAATGAAGGTTATTAAGGCTAAAAAGCAGAGAGAAGCCGAAAAATCCAAAAGCATAAAAGTCGAGTGACTTGACACCCATTTAGAAAAGAAAAATTGATATTTTCAAACCCTTTTTTGCCCGACCGTATTTATAACAATCCCTCCGTCAAAACTAATAAGTTTTGACACCTCCCTTTACACAAAGGAGGCGATGTTTTCCGCCGTAAGCGGACTATAAATTAGGTCGGGGCAACGTGACGTTGCATCCATTCCGAGCAGATAGCTTTGTTTTAACAAAAAACATTTCTGCCCGACCGTAATCACAAATCTCCGCCGTAGGCGGACTACAGATTCGGTCGGGAACAGAAGTTAATTTATATATGTATTTTTCTGCACGTCATTCATTATCAATTATCAATTATCCATTAAAAAAGCTCCCTTTCGGGAGCTTTTTTATCTTATGCCATTTCTTTAGCAAGAGCCTTTAGAGCCTCTGTGCTGTCGGCTTTCAGTGATGATTTGATTGTTACCGTTGTATCGCAGTAGGTGATATTTTTCATTTCATCAAGAATACCGCGCATTACTTTTCCTGCCATTGGCGCCCAAGAGCCGTTCTCAACAATACCCACCTTACGGCTGTTGTAGTTCTTTGCCTTCAGGTGACGCAGGAAGTCCTCCATAACAGGGAATACACCTGCATCATATGTGGGTGCCATAACAATCATTCTGTCATAACGGAATGCGTCCTCTATAACTTCAGCCATATCCTCACGTGCAAGGTCGGATACAACAACCTTTTCAGCACCTAACTCCTCCAGGGTTTTACCAAGAAGCTCTGCTGCTTTTCTTGTATTTCCGTGAATTGACGCATATGCAACAAGCACGCCTTTATTTTCAGGTGTGTATGTACTCCAGGTGTTGTACAAATCAATATAATAACCTAAATTTTCCTTTAAGATAGGTCCGTGTAGCGGGCAGATTGTCTTAATATCAAGGGTAGCGGCTTTCTTCAACAGTGCCTGAACCTGTACACCGTATTTACCGCAAATATTGAAGTAATAACGTCTTGCCTCACAAGCCCAATCCTCATCGGTGTCAAGTGTACCGAACTTGCCGAAACCGTCAGCAGAGAACAACACGCCCTCTGAATTTTCAAAAGAAACCATAACCTCAGGCCAGTGAACCATAGGAGCCATATAAAAGCTTAGAGTATGGCTACCTAAGGAAAGCTCATCGCCCTCTTTCACTGTAAGCTTGTTAACTGACTCGGGTAGTTCAAAAAACTGTCCAAGCATACTGAAAATCTTTGCATTACCCACTAAGGTTGCATCCGGGTATTTCTCAATGAAATTCTTAATATTACCTGCGTGGTCAGGCTCAAGGTGATGGATAACAAGATAATCGGGAGCTTTGCCGCTCAAAGCACTCTCGAGATTACTAAACCACTTTTCAGTTACTCTTTGGTCAGCAGTATCCATTACTGCAATTTTCTCGTCAAGAATAACATAAGAGTTATATGCCATTCCGTTTGGCACTACATATTGGCTCTCAAAAAGGTCAATATCGTAGTCATTACAGCCGATATAAACTATGCTGTCGCTGATTTTAATATCATTCATTAAAAACCACTCCTTATTACTGCATTATTATACAACAAACTGACAATTAATACAAGTTTTATTCTAAAAAAATAAAGCCCCAATTATAATTAATCAGGGCTTTGCGTCATATAATAAAATTACTTAACCTTTTTGTATTCCAAACCGGAAATTGTAATTGTATCATCATCGACGATAGTATACTCAAAGGAAGTGTTTGTTTCGCTTGCTGCAAGATACTTGATTTCGATTTTTTCATCTTCAACAGAATATGCACCGTCAATGAATAGGCTGTCCATCTGATTTAGGAAGCAGGTGCCGTCCTCTCTGAATGTGTATTTAGTATTATTAGCCTCACATTCCCATTCTCCTACAACCTTCTCATTGAATTTGAAGTTACTGAAAGGTTCAACCTCTAAGCTTGGTGCTGAGGCGGATTTAAACACGATGTTTTGTGAATCCTCATCTAACTGAAGTGTTGAGTAATCTGCCGGCACTAAGGTCATTGAGCTTCCCACAAAACCGTTTCCGTCAACCTGAACGTGGTAGGTGCCGTTAAAGAAGCTTGAAATTGAAACATCAATGTAAGTTCCGTCAGCATTTTCGATACCGGTTGTATCGTGGTATTCCCATGTTCCCACAACCTTCATTGTGCCTACAGCCATTGAAGCACTGCCGTCGTCATTAAATACGTAATAAGTCAGTGATTCAGGTGATTGTGAAGAAGCTTCTGTAGAATACATAGTCTCTGTGTCAACTATCCAAGTTCCGGTTACCGTTGGTGTCAAAAATTTAAAGCATATAAAACCAACAACCATAAGTACAACCATTGCTATAAGAATAATACCGCCGATTAAAATTGGCTTTTGAATTTTGTTACCTTTTACATTTACAGGCCCTGCTGAAACAGTGACGGTTTCATTATTTTCTAATTCGTTAATATTATCAAAATTATCCATACAAAAATCCTCCTTTGTATATGATACATAATCTGTCTCTTATACACATCTGACGCTGCCGACGAA
>CAMFQG010000062.1 GCA_945980035.1 uncultured Clostridia bacterium | reverse complement strand
TTACCCATGTGCTGACACTTTCTACTTACCGATGTGCTGAACCCGTACACAGATAGGTTTTGGCTAAACAGAATACTTTTCTGCCCGACCATAGGCTCCCTTGTGTAAAGGGAGCTGTCACGAAGTGACTGAGGGATTGTAATAGCGGTATTTAACCGCTACATAAATGCTTAATTCACCGACCACAATCCCTCCGTCAAAACTAAAGTTTTGACACCTCCCTTTACACAAGGGAGGCGATACTATTTCCAAAAAATAGATATAAATTACAAAGATTACACTTCTTTCCTCTATGGAAAATAAAAATTAAAATTGTAACTTTTTGTTTAAAATAGTACATATGTTCGTTACAATCAGTTACAATTTTGTTTTTCTATTGTTTATTAAAGAATTAAACTTTACAGTTTTACAAATAGCAATTACATTATGGTAGAATTGTTGATTTTCTATAAAATGTAGGGTAAAATATAGTTGCACACTAAGGATAAGGTTGATTTAGAGCTTGTCCGTGCTTTGTTTGTTACTGCAACGTAACATTCACACAATTTCATCCGAAAAAAGAGCCACAGCAATTCTGTGGCTCTTTTTTCGTCTATTTGTAAATAAAATATTTTTAAATAATTACAACTCTTCCGTTTTAAATGTTGTATAACCCTCGTAATAGTAGCTGTGGTCGATACCTTTCATATAGACCTCTCGGCTGTTTACTTGGTCGGTTAATGCAGATTTGAGCAGATATTTGATTTCAATATCTTTAATTGGACTGCGCTCCATGGCAAGCAGGTAATCTTCCTTGTCAACCTTGCTCCAATCAACCACCTTGCCAATTTCGTTTTTTAAAATATGGTCAAGCCAAATGCGGGTGCTTCGACCGTTGCCCTCCCTGAATGGGTGGGCAATATTCATTTCAACATACTTTTCAACTATTTCGTCAAAGTTTGACTGTGGCATTTTATCAATATTTTCAAGTGCCGATTGTAAGTACATTAGAGGGGCAAACCGAAAAATGCCCTTTGCAATATTTATTGTTCTGAGTTCACCGGCAAAGTTGTAAATGTCCTCAAATAGGTATTTATGGATTGCCTGTAATGTAGAAAACTTCCCGGAAGGGAGATTATTCAAAACACCTTTTTCAAAAAGCTTCAGGGCTTTTTTCTTGCTGATGCGCTCTTCCTCACGAGCAAGGTCAGCGGAGCTTGTGATTCCTAATTTATTCTCAAGTGCCATAGAGCACCTCCAAAATTAAGCATTATTATAAATTAAAATCATTGCGGTAACAACAAGTACAAAAGCAACTAATAAGACTATACAAACTAATACTTTTTGTGATAAGTCTTTATTATCGGAAGTTCGCTGAGGATATGTATATGTTGGCGTTTCTTCCTTATGTGTTTTTGTTGACTTTGGAGCAGTACGGGGTTTAGTTGCTTTATAATATAGCGCAAGCGGATCGGTCTGATTCATAATTCGTGAGTAAAAATTATCAAGCCACATAGTATCGCCGATTTCACACATATTTTGTTCTGTGCAGTTGGGTTCGTGTACTATTCGATTTCGAACCCAGCGGTAATGCTTGAGTTTTTTCAGGTCATCATTCCAACCGTTTACATAAAAAGCTCCACTTGGAGTTTTTATCATTTCATCAATGTATGCAGATAGACGCCTATCGTCATCTAATAAATCACCGCATAATTTTTCCAGTTGTTTGTAGGATTCAATAAAGCCCATAATTACTTAACTCCAAACCTTTTTATGGGATAAAATAACACTACCCCAAAACCTTTTTCGCTGTATCTACAGATTCCTTTGCATCCTTGCAATAGTAGTCTGCACCGATTTTCATAGCATAGTCCTCAGTAAGCACCGCACCGCCTACAAAGATTACACATTTACTGCTGCCGTCGGGATTTTGCAGCTCCTTGGTGTTTCTCACAAGGGCGATAGTGTCCTCCATGCTTTTCAGTGTGGTAGTCATTAATGCAGACAATCCTATCATTTTTATGTCCTGCTTAATGGCTGTATCAACAACTGCCTGTGGGTCAACATCTCTGCCTAAATCCACAACAGTGTAGCCGTAATTATCAAGGAGCACCTTAACAATATTTTTGCCGATGTCGTGAATGTCACCTTTAACTGTGGCAAGAATGATTTTACCCTTTGACACAGGAGCATTATTGCTTTGGCTCAGGTGCTTTTTAATAACCTCAAAGCAAACCTGTGCCACGTTTGCACTTTGGATAAGCTGCGGCAAAAAGATTTTGCCTTTTTCAAAATCCATACCTACCTTGTCAAGTGCCGGTATGAGTTCGTTATTTACAATATCCATAGGGTCGGTGTTTTCCAAAGCTTTTTCAGTTAATGCTGATGCCTCTGATTTCAAACCGTTCATAATAGCATAGCTTAACGTGATCTCACTGTTTGTCTGCTTTGGCTTTTCAACTACTGCATCGTTGTACTTTTCAATGAAAGCGGTTGAGTTTTTGTCGATGTTTGCAAGTACCTTGTAGGCATAAATTGCCCCCATCATTTCCACATCATTAGGGTTGATAATGGGCAAGTCAAGTCCCTCTTCAAGTGCCATTGTAAGGAAAATATGGTTAACAAGCTTTCTGTTTGGAAGTCCGAAGCTGATATTTGAAACACCAAGACAGGTTTTACAGCCTAACTCTGTTTTTACTCGGTGGAGAGCCTTCAAAGTTTCTCTGCAGCCCTCCTGTTCCGCAGAAACAGTAAGGGTAAGACAGTCAATATAAACGTCTTTCGGACTTATTCCCAGAGCCTTTGCACGCTCAACAATTTTCTTTGCGATTTCAAATCTGCCCTCGGCAGTTTTTGGAATACCGTCTTTGTCTAAGGTTAAGCCGATAACTGATGCGCCGTATTTTTTAACGAGGGGCAGAACAGTATCAAGGGATTTTTCCTCGCCGTTTACGGAATTTACAATAGGCTTTCCATTGTAAATCCGTAAAGCCGCATCAAGCACGTCAGGCTTTGTACTGTCGATTTGCAAAGGCACATCTACAACAGACTGTAAAGCCTTTACAACCTTTACCATCATTTCCTTTTCGTCAATTTCAGGCAAGCCAACATTCACGTCAAGAATATCAGCACCTGCATGTACCTGACTTATTGCCTGGTTTAAAATGTAGTCAATGTCGTTATCTATAAGTGCTTGTTTAAAGAGTTTTTTGCCGGTAGGGTTAATTCGCTCACCGATAACACGGGGCTGTGAAATTTCGCAAACAGTAGTACCCGAGCATATTGCAGTGTCCGCAGTAACAGTAGCTTTTTTATATTTTTTACAATTCAGTGCCTTTTTAAGCTCTTTAATATATTCAGGCGTGGTACCGCAACATCCGCCCATTAGCTTTACAGTGCCGTATTCGGCGATTTTTGCCATACTTTCGGCAAAATCTACAGGACCTACGTTGTAGGTGTTGCTGTTAGGGTCAGGCAATCCTGCGTTTGGCTTTACAAATACAGGAATATTTGACCACTTTACAAATTCCTTTACCACAGGAGCAAGCTCATCGGGACCAAGTGAACAGTTCACACCGATTGCATCCACTCCAAGTCCCTGTAGGGTAATAGCCGCAGAGCCTACGCTGACGCCTGAAAAAGTACGCATATTTTCTTCAAAGGTCATAGAGGCTACAATAGGTTTACAGCTGTTTTCCTTAGCCGCAAGAATACCTGCTTTCAGTTCTAAAAGGTCGGTCATAGTTTCAAAGAATATTACGTCAGCGTCCTTGCCTGCCAAAATTTCTTCCTTAAAGTATTCGTAAGCCTCCTGAAAGGTCATAGCGCCCGACGGCTCAATAAGCTGGCCGATAGGGCCAATGTCAAGAGCAACCAAAGCTTTGCCCTCAGCCACAGACTTAGCGTTTTTAACGCCTGCACTTATAATTTCCTCTACGGTATATCCGCTGTCCTTTAGCTTGTATCCGTTTGCGCCAAAGGTGTTTGCGGAAATAATCTGTGCTCCGGCTTCAATATATTGGCGGTGAATATCTGCAACAACTTCCGGGTTTTCAATATTCAAAACCTCGGGAATATCTCCAAGCTTTAAACCGCTTTTCTGGAGCATAGTGCCCATTCCGCCGTCTAAGATTACATATTCATTTTCAAGTAATTTGCTAAAATCCACAGTGATTTCCAGCCTTTCTGAATTTACAGGTTTTTGCAAGGTTACAGCTTTGGCATCCTCTGCGTTTTTGCTCTATGGGAGTTTCGCTTAAGCCGATTATAGCTGTAACGGATTTCGTTGGGGTGAGAATTGAATTGTTGTTTGTGCATAGACCGATTTTTCTGGGAGCGTCAAGAATCCTTAAAAAATCAGATTGCAGTTCAATGGGATAATCCCCGTATCCCGGGGAAAATCTCCAGGTGGTAAAAAGTGTAGGATTTTCAGCAATTATCAGCTCCTCCACTTTGTTGCATATCTGCTCCACTGCAACGCTTGACATTGAGTCTATAACCACAGCCTGAGCCATATCCGTAATCTGTGCCGTTCGTATAAGCTTGTCAATATCAGCGCCTAATGTGGCGCAGAGAATTACGGCATTTTGGCAGTTTTCAAGGTGATTGCTGATTGAATTTCCCACAAGCAAACCGCTGTTTTCAAGAGCAACTGTCTTGTACAGATATTTAGGTTTTGCCGTTGCAAGGATTTTTTCTTCACAAATATCCAAAATACCTTCCATTGTGCTGTTCATTTCAACACCGCTGTTGCCTAAATAACGGACAGCTTCCTCTCGGTCAATTTTATTTAAAGCTATCATAAAAGATTTCCTATTGCTTCGGTAATTTTTCGTGCTACATATGGGTTGTTCATAGTGTATAGATGGATTCCCTTAACACCGTTTGCAATCAAGTCAACGCATTGGTCGATTGCATATGCGATTCCTGCGTCCCTGAGTGCCTCAGGATTGTTTTCGTAACGGTTCATAATCCTTGAAAACTTTGCAGGCAGGGAAGCACCGCACATAGATACCATTCTGTTAATTTGATTTTTGTTTACAACAGGCATAATTCCTGCCTCAATAGGCACGTCGATTCCTGCAAGCTTGCAACGCTTTTCAAAATCATAAAAACAGGAATTGTCAAAAAACAACTGTGAAACAAGAAATTCCGCACCGTTGTCAACCTTCTTTTTCAGGTTGATTATATCTGAAATTTCGTCTTCTGCCTCAGGATGTACCTCAGGATAACAAGCGCCGGCAATATGGAAACCGCCTAAATCGCTGATGAATTTTGCAAGGTCACTTGCGTGTTTAAAGTCTGTCTGAGGTTCAAGCTCAGGTACAATATCTCCACGCAAAGCAAGTACGTTTTCAATATTGTTTTCCCTAAACTGCTTTAGCACCGTTTCAACCTGTTTTTTACTGCTGTTTACACAGGTAATATGGGCAAGTGGTTCTATGTTAAGCTCATTTTTAATCTTACTTGCAATAGCGCAGGTGTTGTCTGCAACAGTTCCTCCTGCACCGTAGGTTACGCTGATGTATGCAGGATTCAGAGCCTTCAGCTCATCGAGAGTGCTGTAGATTTTTTCTATAGGAGATGTTTTCTTCGGTGGAAAAACCTCAAAGCTTAATATTGATTTGTTATCAGAAAATTTATCACGAATATTCAAAAAATCACTTCCGCTAATTATTATTACACTAATATTATCATAAAAACAGTAAATAAACAATACTTTAGAATTTTAACTTTACATTTGACCTATGGAGAAATATGGTGTAAAATGTATGTATCACTAAAAAAAGGCAGTGTATGAAGTTATGAAATTATCCTTAATAGTACCTTGCTACAACGAAGAAGGTAACGTGGAGGCTTTTTACAATGAAACAGAAAAAGCATTTAGCGGGGTTCCTTTTGACTATGAATATGTGTTCATAAATGACGGCAGTAAGGACAAAACTCTTGAAAATTTAAGAAAACTCCACCAAGAGAAAAAGCACAGCAATATTACCGTAGTTTCCTTTAGCAGGAATTTCGGTAAAGAGTCGGCAATTTATGCAGGACTTAAAAACAGTGTAGGCGACTATGTTTCCATTATTGATGCGGATTTACAGCAACGCCCTGAGGTTGTTTTGGAAATGATGGAGATTTTAACAAATAACAGCGACCTTGACTGTGTTGCAGCTTATCAGGAAAAGCGTAAGGAAAACGCTGTGTTATCCGCTTTTAAGACCTGTTTCTACAAGGTTATTAATCTGCTCAGCGAGGTTAATTTACACGCAGACGCAAGCGATTTCAGAACATTTACAAGAGGTATGGCAGACGCAATTATCGAGATGAGTGAATACCACCGCTTTTCAAAGGGTATTTTCAGTTGGATTGGATTTAACACAGAATATATCCCTTACGAGGTTCAGGAGAGGAACTCGGGAGAAACAAAGTGGAGCTTTACCAAGTTGATGCGATATGCCTTTGACGGAATATCCGCTTTTTCAACAAAGCCTTTACAGCTTGCTACCTATGTAGGTATGTTTTCCTCTATTGCATCAATTATCTATATGATTATTGTAATTATAAAACGTCTTGCTTTCGGCGATCCTGTAAGCGGTTATGCTACTATCGTTGCGCTGATACTTTTAATTGGCGGAATACAGCTTTTCTGTATGGGCATTATGGGTACATATATTGCAAAAACTTATATCCAAAGCAAGCACAGACCCATATATGTTGCAAGGGAAGTACTTTCCTATGATAAAGAAGAGAAATAAAAAGAGATAAAAACTGCCCTCACTTTTTCAAGTGGGGCAATTTTTATTTGAAGGGAACTTCTTATTATCGTCAAAATTGTCTATAAATAAGGAAAAGGGCGACTTGCTTATAGCAAATCGCCCTTTAAGTTATACTATTCTGTGCTAAATGCACTGCCGCTAAACGGCTGTTATGTGAATAGTATAGTATATTGTATGCAATTTGTCAAGAATTATTTACAATTAATGAATGAAAAGTTTCTTTAGTTTTTCGTTCATCTTATCTAAATCGGTCGTTTTTACTCGTATTCCGGTCAATGCGTCTTTGGATTGTTTAGGGTTAAGTATCCTTTGTTTTGAGATAGTAGTAATTTGAGAAAAATTAACTATACTTCCATTTTTCAACTTGTCCATTTTTGCTTTAAAAGAATTAAGATTTTTTATTGATTGCGTTGTTTTCTTGAAGTCCTTTAATAGATTAATGACTTCTTTTTCCGGTATTTCTTGTCCGTTTTTTTCTAAATCAACCAATTCATTTGTTTTATTTAATATTTTAACTACGCTATCGGTGTTTATAGTAAGCAATTTATTAAATCTTTCCTCATATAGTTTTAACAAATCAAATTCTAATTCGTAATTAAATCTTCCTATTCTTGTGCCTTCTTTTTTTGAAGTTAATGGAAGAACAGTAATTACACTGCTGTTAATATCATTATTATTATCCAACACAATAGCAAAATGTCTTCCGCCTAATTCGTTTCCAATTCTAAAACCAAAATTCACGGATAAAATATCTCCTCTTTTGTACTTAGGGTACCTAATCGTTTTGGCAGAATTCTCAGCTTTTATCATATTGGTATAGTCTTTAAGCCAATATGCTAATAACATAGCTTTTTTATGTATCTTTTTATTCTCACTATCACAAAAATTAAATAAAGTTGTTTTGCAATAATTGATATTATTCTCAATCATATTCTTAATTTGTTGATTGTCCATATCATTTCCCATACATCATACACTCCTTATATTGCTAATTTAACTAATTTATCTAAACAAGTGGGGATATATCTTAAATAACCCTTACTGTAAGATTAAGAGTTTTTACGCCGTTTACCTTAACCTTTAGGGTGGTTTTTCCTTTTTTTACACCAACAATTTTCAGGTACTTTGTATCGGCGGAGCAGGAAAATTTTGCATATTTTGTGTTGTAGTATTTGTTGTCAATAGCAGAAACCTTGCCTGAAATACTAACTCTTGTAACTTTTCCTCTCTTAACTGTTATTGATGACTTTGACAGCTTAGGGTTGTTCTTTACTGTAATATTACACTTTACAATACCTACCGTCTCAGTTTTGTTCCTTATTGTCATCTTTACAGTAGCCTTGCCTTTTTTCAAGGTGTACATTTTACCCTTTGAGGTTACTTTCACTATAGAAGAGTCAGAGGATGTATATTTAATTGTCTGATTTTTAGAAAGACCGCTGACTGACATAGTAAACGACCTTCCTGCCTCAAAGGTTTTGGAATACTTTGAAACAGGTATTTTAACCTCGGGAGTAAAGGTGATTGTAGTAGTGTTGCCTGTAGGGGAGGTTGGGTTAGTAGGTGAAGTTGGATTAGTTGAAGTTGTTGGATTAGTTATTGTGTTTGCATTGTATTCAATCTTGTAAAGCCGGTCATTGTCATTAGGGGATGGCTTGGAAGAAATATACATAGCTCCGTCAAGATCAATTTTAAAGCCGTATATGTAGTGGGGAATATCGTCAGTGGATTTATAGTACAGCTCTCTTTGGGTGCTGTTAGGTGCAATTTTGTAAACATTTGCGGTATCGTTGTAGTAAAGATACTTTCCGTCATAGCCCAGATAACTGTAGTTGCCCATCCAGAATGTGTTTTCCTGCCCTTCAACGTACCAGCGGTTTTCGATTTTATTTACTTCCGAAATTAAGTCCAATTCATTTTGATGCCTTAGCAAAGCGCCGTATTTACTTGCACCGTAAAGGTGGTCAATATAGTAGTCGTAACCGTCAATAGTGAAGATTGCGGTTTCAATGTTTCTCCACCAGGCAAGGTTGTACTTATCGTTTTCAGCCTTGATTGCGGACACCCATCCTGTGTGTTTATTAGTATTGTTTTCGTCAGCATCATATGCGTTCATCTGACCGTCACTGACTAAGCAGTAATCGTGAAAAACACGGCCTGCAGTGTCGGGAGTAGGATCGTCATAGGCAATATCAACGTGGTAATAATATCCGTCAACATTAATAAGGGACCATGCGTGATTGACAGTAGGGCTTTGGATAAAGTAGGAGGTATATCCTAATTTTCTCATTATATAGTTGTAAGCGAGAGTATATCCCTCACAGTAGGCCTCGCCGTTTACCAATGCACCGTATGCAGTAAAAACAGAGTAATCTGTTGCAGAATCCTTGTTTTCGTAAAATTTGCAGTTAAGGGCAATCATATCGTGAACAAAACGGCATTTTTCCACGTCTGACCAATCGGAGCCAATGGAGGAAATAATGGCATCTACAGCCTTGTTAAACTCTGCTTGCTTTTCCGGCAGTTCTTCTCTGTTGAACAGATAGGTGGGACGTATGGAAATAAGTGTGCTTGTAGGATTTAATATTGAAACATCTACAACGTGGGAGTCAACGTAGAAAAGCTCGGGGTTTTCATACAAAATACTTCTGTAGATTTCCTCTATGTGCTTGTCTGCAACAACGTAACCGCAGTCCATAGAAATGTCTTCCTGGTGATTGAGGAGTCCGTTTTTAATGTAATTTGAGATAGCAGGATGAAGCTCGATAATCTGCTTGGGAGTCATAGTGTGAAAAAAGCTGTTTTCTTCTAATGCAGTTGTGGTAAATTCTGAATCCGTACACAAAAATGCAAAGGATAAAACTGTAATTAACAGAGCCATAGTTGCCGAAACAAATCTTTTCATACTGTCACCCCCTTGGTTCAATACATATCTCAAATAATTATACAGTTTTTTAAAATAATAGTCAACATTTCCCGCCTTGGTGCTTTTTTTAATCAGCCCTGCATATAATTGAACAGTTTAATCCGTGGAGGGTTCAATGTGAAAGGTATCGTGGAAGAAAGAGCCGCAATGTTGGGACAATACATAATAGAAAACAAAGGAACGGTACGTCTTGCGGCAAAGAAATTCGGCATAAGCAAAAGTACAGTTCACAAGGACGTAAGCCAAAGACTGAAATATATAAACCCTGTGTTGTACCGACAGGTCAAGCAAATACTTGAAATCAACAAAAGCGAAAGACATATTCGCGGAGGACTGGCAACGAAAAATAAATATCTGCTGAAACGTATGAACAAAGAATAGGGGCTTGTAATAAGCCTCTGTTTTTGTTTTATAGAAAACCTCTGGTTGTTGTAAAAATTCTCTGCAAAACCGGAAATAAATATCACAATTCATATATGAGAAAGGCTGAAATCTTAACTTGTATGAGTTCAGGTTTTTCACCGGATTATCACTCTGCAAACACCCAAAATT
>CAMFQG010000061.1 GCA_945980035.1 uncultured Clostridia bacterium | reverse complement strand
TGACAATTGTGTCTATAGGTAATACTAACTATAGACACCGCCGAGGCAGAGGCAGTCCTGAGAGACTGCCTGCAACCTCAGCATTATCAATGCTTGTCTGACTTATTGACAGTTTGAACACCCATAGCAGTAGCACGAACATTGTAACCATTAGGCATCCAGTAGATTTCCGCATTCAGATTATTTAGTGTAACTTCAACAGGGTGGTCTTTCACGTTAACCTGCTCACCGTTTGCATCGACAGTTACGTTCAGTTTCTCGTAATCTAAATTGAAAAGTCGTGCAAGATATTTTCTTCTATTGTTTTTGAATTAGCAAATATGTTACCTCCATTGGGCATAAAAACAGCACCGATTATTTCTAACCGATGCTTGAAGATTATATTGTATTGTTTGATAAACTGGAATTTGTCAAGCTTACAAACTATGAACCTCAAACAGAGTTAAGCCTTTTCGTTAATTAATTTTCGAGCAAATGCTTTTGCCCCCTCTGTGGCTTCTTCAGTCTGAAAAGATGCAAGGTTATCATTATCCTGTACAGAATACATTCCTACATATTTGAGATTAGAATGAATACACAGTCGTTTCACACCGGTTTCAAATGGTTCTGTTGCATAATCTCCATCATAGCCATGAGTAGCAATAATACCGACTCTTTTGCCTTTCCATAAACAACCTTTTGCGTTTCCGTAATATTTATTGAACCCATAGTGACGGTCAAGCACTGCTTTCATTTTAGCTGTACAGTACCATGAAAAAATCGGAGTCGCTAAAACAATCAAATCCGCCCAAAGAATTTCATTTGCTATTTCTAACATATCATCCTTCTGTGAGCAACCATACTCTTCGGCTACATCCTGACAAGCATAGCATTCCTCACAAGGATTTATAGTCATTTTTTCAAGCTCAATATATTTTACTTCTGTTTTTTGTACACGCAGTTCATCCATAAAATATTTACAAAGCTCGGCAGTATTACCACAAAGTCTGGGGCTTCCCATAAGTATCAATACTTTCATTTCTTACAACTCCAATCCTATTACATAACTTCCGATTTCACGGGATAATATAGCACTTGCAAATATCGTTACAATATCTGATATCCCTTTTTAAACTTATACTTTCCTATGATAAATTTCTTAACATCTACTTTATCGGCAAGTTCATTTGTCGTAATAAAGTCTTTTGTTACCTTTACTAAATATTGTTTAGTCCCTTTTTCCGCAAGATAATTTGTCGCTGTGTCATTTACCTGATCGAGCACATCAACAATTCCCGGCTGAATAATAAAATCTAAACACCACTCAAATTTACTCATCTTTCTGGTTCTGAACAATGCATATATAGAATCCGCCTCGCTGTGTTTTGCAACACATACGGCGTCTTTTTTATTTCTGCATTTACATCAATTTCTTCAAAATCTAAAATAATCTGTTAGTCAGGATAGGACGCAATTATTTTCTTCAAGGCTGCCCCTCCGTAACCTTTTGAACGAAAACTTTTATCTATTGCGAGATAATAAAGATAACCGCATTTTTCATTTTTTAGATAACGGCAAATCCTATGGGTAAACTGTTATCATATATTCCCGGCACATCTGTATCGGTATCCGAGGCAAAAGAAAAAATATCCTACGTACTCATACGCTCATAAAGCGGAAAAGAACCAATGTAACAAATCCAATAAATCCGGCAATACATTAGCAAAATTTTTACTTAACATACATAGTCTTACTATACTTCCTATAATCAGACAAACACTGAATATACATATAATTAGACCTACTATCCCATCTGGTTTCTGAAATATAATCCCAGGTACAAATACCAGCAGTCCTAAAGTCAATAATAAAACGTACAAAATTAATTTGTTTTTTCTTTTCATAATGTGACCTCCGTCAAATTCCGATTAATCTTCCTTTTAGACACATTTAATTATATCAGAAACAAATAGGAAGTCAATTAGTATGAACCGTGTTGTGAATAGTATCAAGAATTTTCTCCTGCTCCTTTTCACCAACACCTATGCTTTCAAGGGTCTCTCGTGTACCGCAGTCGGAGCAGATAATCGTTACATTATCAACCCTCGAAACTGCACCTCGCTCGCTGAAAAGCTTTCCGCATTTCGTGCATTTTCTTAACTGAATTTCATTTTTCATTTTCAAACATCTCCATTAAATTTTTGAAGGCAACGGCAAAATCAGCATATTCCTTATCGTAATATCTGTCCTTTGCTTTGAATTTTGTAGGCTTGTAATTTTTAAGTTTTCTCAAAATCTCACCTCCAAAAGGGCATAAAAACAGCACCGATTATTTCTAACCGCTGCTAAAAGATTATATTGTATTATTTGATAAATTGGTGTTTTTAAATATAATCACTTTTTAAAATTGCGTATACAGAAGTATCACAAATACCAGTATTATTCTTTCCTGACTGTCTATGAGTCCCCTCATATTTAAGACCACATTTTTTCATAACACCACCAGAATTTGGGTTATTCACATCGTGTTTTGCAATAATTCTGTTCACTCCAACTTCCGTAAAGAAAAATTCTATCAGTTTGTTAAAAGCTTCTGTCATTATTCCCTGATGCCAATATTTATCAGATAAACAGTAGCCAACCTCAATTTCCTCAATATCTTCACGCCAATTCACTACATCTATACTACCAATGACTTGATTATTTTTCTTAAACTCAATAATCCAATTATAATTATTTATGTTATCATATCTCGAAATAATGTACTCTATATATCCACGAACATCATCAACAGATTTATAAGGTTGCCAAGTCATATATTTTGTTACTTTCTCACTACTTGCCCAGCTAATAAACATTTCTTCTGCGTCTGAAATTTCAAATTTTCTTAATACTAATCTCTCTGTTTCAAGTTTAACTGTCCCTTTATGTTTCATAAATCAATTTCTCCAAATTCCTATTTATCTTCCTTTTTAATACATTTAATTATATCAAAAACAAAAGGAAAGTCAATTAGTATGAACAGTGTTGTGAATTGTATTAAGAATTTTCTCCTGCTCTGTTTCGTCAACGCAAATGTTTCCCATAGCCTCTCGTGTTAAGCAGTCAATGTTAATAAGGGTATCAGTATCAGCCCTTGAAATTGCAAATAATTTTTGGAACCGTATAAAATGAAAACACAGCCTCAAAATTGAGACTGCGACGTTCTACACTTCGATTATCAGAGATTGATAAAA
This sequence comes from uncultured Clostridia bacterium, assembly GCA_945980035.1. GTDB lineage: Bacteria > Bacillota > Clostridia > Oscillospirales > Acutalibacteraceae > Ruminococcoides. Next base: position 7,122 of record CAMFQG010000061.1, on the reverse strand, counting down.
AATACATTATGGAAAACTGTTAGTGTCTAAAGATTTTTAAAAATTGATAGCAATTTAATAAGGGATTTTGACAGCAAATGTGATAGCAATCGTAATTATATACACCAAAATGATAGCATTTTTGATAGCAATTTAACTTAATTTTACTTGCTTTAGTTTGTTTTAACTTAACTTTGTTAAATTTTGCAAAAGTTTGAAATACCGCATAAACAAGCCGTTTAGAACGTTTTAAGTAAATTTAGCAAAAAATAAATGGCGGTATAAAAACCACCATTTTTGGTCCGAGTGACTGGAGTCGAACCAGCGGCCTCTTGAACCCCATTCAAGCGCGCTACCAAACTGCGCCACACCCGGAAATTATATCAGCAGAAAATGTATTCCCTTTAAAATGCGGAACACATCTCCGTACTCTAACAAATTACTGACCTATTATATCAGTTATCGTTCAATATGTCAATAATCTAAACTTCAATTAACCCCACAAAGATAACAAACTTTTATTTCACAAGGTCAGTTGCTTTCGGTCACAGTTTCGCCCTGCCAGTCAATAATGCCACCAAACTCATATACATTGGTATAACCAAATCGTGCTAACTTTTCTGATGCCTGTTTACTTCGATTTCCGCTTCGGCAATAAACCAGGATACGCTGTTCCTTGTCAGGCAGTTGCGTTATATTATCCTCAGCTATTGTTTCATTGGGTATGCAGATAGCATTCGGTATATGCCCTGCGTTGTACTCCGCCTCAGTACGCACGTCAAGAATAATATAGTTACTTTCGTTTTCCATCATTTGTACTGCCTCATCCATAGTTATCTGAACATAAGTCCCTTCTTTTGTTCCCTCAGATACAGAACAACCCGACATAACCAACATAATTAATACAACTACTCCTATAAAACATTTTATTTTACTCATGACTGCCACTCCGTAATTTTATTATATTCTATATTCCCCATTCAATTCTACTTTATTAGCATTTGTTTTATATACCGCAAAGCAGAAAACTAAATTATTTCTTACGCTGTTTCAAAAACTGAAATACCACAATCGATACAACCAACGCAGCAAAGCGATAATTCAATCGTTCCTTTTGCGTTTTATTTATCAACACTCCAACTTTACAGGAGTACCATCAATTATTATATCAAGTTCATCAGCAAAGCCCTCTGATTTTACAGTTGCATATACTGACACTATTCTTTTTGATAGATTTTTCAACCCCACAGCAACCAATTCATTATCATTTACATCAAAACATTCAGTACTGCTTATTTCCGGTTCTTCTGTGACCAAACGCAAATTAATATTAGATAAGAAATTTTCTTGTTGGCTACTTTACTATTAAATTTTAATGTGCTTCAAAAACTTAGATTTTTCTGTTGTAACAGTATCTCATTTCACGTCAGTTGAAATACCCACTAAATCTCTACTTTCCCAACTATATAATTCTATTAGTTCTTTTTGATAAGTATTATAAGAATAAAGTACACATGGATCCTGCCAATTAACATTCAACTTCACAAAAACAAAATATTTACCTTTGCTGCACCATACAGAAAATTCATACATATCGTGGTCAATTGTATTTGTGGCTACCTCCATAATTTCCGCAGTAGTTTCATCTGCCGTAATAGAGTTTCCTTGTTCATCATTACCTTTTGTCCCTGTTAGTGTATTTATAACTTTACCATCTACAATATCGCAATTAAAATCTGTGTATATATCAGCGTAAAAGACCGTTACATTTTCATTCGGTGTAAAAGAATCTGTCTTTTCTGCATGCCCTTTATCATCAACTATATAGAAAAATTGATTATCATTTTTCTCATCAGACTCTTTTAGTATAACTTTCAACATTGGAGTACCGACAATACGGTCTTCTTGAGCAGCACACGAACACAGCGAAAAAATTACTATAGCAAGAGATACAAAAAACAATAATGTTTTTCTCATATTTACACACCTCAATACATTCTAACTTCATATAATTATTAACCGATGAACTTTGTAAGTCCAATATACCATATTAATTAATGAAAAGCAAGGCACATGGATTATCTTATTATTAGCAAGTACAATCGAGAAGAATAAAATAATGAATAATTTAGGAAACAAAAAACGAGTAGCCTTTGCTACTCGCCTTCTTTTGGCTCCCCCAACTTATGAATAATAAAGGGTATTACACCTGCCTCGAACCTTGTGGCGTGTTGTGACGATTTTTTGCAGAATACACTTGATTACCGAAAACGAAGTAAGGTGTTAAAAGAGATAGAAAAAAGTCGAAAAAATACCGCAATGCGTTTTGCACTGCGGTAGCATAAACAGTATTTACTTTTCAGAATCCTAACTTTCCTTTTGTTTATCCCAATAATTTTCTATACCTTTATTCTTCTTCAAAAAATATGCCACTGTGGAAATAACTCCCACAGTGGCATAATGTTTTTATGGTTTATTATTTCTTAAGAGTAGCAATACCCTTTTTGTTGACTTTGTAGGTCTTTTTGCCTACCTTTACGGCTTTCTTGTTCTTTAGAACAACGGCTTTCTTGTTGACTATGTAGGATTTTTTGCCTACCTTAACAAGCTTATTCTTGGTTGATTTCTGCACCAAGCCCTTTTTATTAACTATATAAGTATTCTTGCCAACCTTTACAAGCTTGTTGCCTTTCTTTGCTTTTATTACTATGCCGTATTTGTTGATTATGTACCACTTTTTACTGCTTACCTTTATAAGCTTATTCTTTGCGGATTTTATAACAACACCGTTTTTGTCAACGATATATGTTTTACTTCCGATAGTAACAATTTGAGTTTTGCCTGTTACAACATAGTCATTTACCACAGCATAGGTTTTGCCATCAACAGTAACAACCTCTGTGCCTGTTACTGCCACACCGTCCTTGTAAAGTACGGTCTTGCCGTCAACAATAACTGTTCCGTTCTGTACTACAGGCTTGGTTGGTTCTGTAGGCTTTGTCGGATCGGTTGGTTCGGTCGGGTCTGTTGGTTTTGTTGGCTCGGTCGGTTCGGTCGGCTTGATTGTCTCGGTCGGGTCTGTCGGGTCTGTAGGTTTTGTTGGTTCGGTCGGCTCGGTTGGATCTGTCGGGTCTGTCGGCAGCTCCTCTTTCGCTGTAAATGTATATACAACATAATACAGGTTGAATTTGCCCTTTGATTCAATGACAAATTCTGCGTCCTTACCATTTACCTTTGCTGTTACGGTTGAGGTGTCGCCCCATTTATACTCGGCTGTTACGGGGATTTTGACTGTGTACTGCTCGCCGCTTTTGAAGGTAGCTTCAGCAGGAGTCCACGAGGGTGTTCCCGGTACCGCATAACCTGAGGTGCAAACTGCTGTTGTTGCAGGTGTTTCTCCTGCAACAGGTTCTGCAACCGAAAGCTCAATATCCTGTGTTTTGTATTCGTCAGGGGTGGTTATCGTCATATTAAATACGATAGAACGACTGCCGTCCTCATTTTTAATTGTAGCATAGGAATCTATTCCGTTAAGCTTTCCGAATACAGTGCTGTAGAATGTATATCCTTCCTTTGGAATAACATCAATTCTAACTGCCACATTATATCCGTCTGCAAAATCAAAATCGTCGCTGAGAATCTTACTGAACATCTCCCACCTTACATTACCGATGGTGTAGGGAGCGTTGGCGTCGTTTTTCGGATTTTTAAAATCTCCTACTGTCTTGTGATTCCATATTTGGTCGAGATCCTCAAAATACAAATCGTTGCAGTATTTTACTACCTTATCTACAGACAGAGTAACTATATCCGACTTAACAGTTCCGCCGTAGCCTTTTGCAACGCAATAAACTCGCTTGCCTGTCATCCAGTCGGACACACCGTAAAGGAAAAGCTTTTTTCCTCCTTCGGATGTAGCCGGATTTGCATAGCCGTTGTTTGAAAGATAGTTCCAGGTAAGCTCCTTTCCCTCTTCATCAATAATGTGCCAGATGTATTCGTTGGCATTTTCAGCCTCTATTTTCAGAACGATTGAATCACCCATAACAGAGGAATGACCGCCCGACGGTTGTGTTGTGATTCTCGGCCTTTTTGCAAATATATCAATAGAGCCTCCGAGCGAATAATCGGTGATGTTATGGTCAATAACTAAACCGGTATCATCATCTGTCACATAGCAGCCTTTGGGAATAATTTTTGAAAAATCAGTTTTTGAACTGAATTCAATTCCTTTATTTCCATAATATCTTCCTCCGGAAATTATAGTATTAGTGCTATAATCACCGCCCAAGTAAACTGCCGCCAAATTGCCGTCTTCGGTTTGATTATACAATTTGAAATAACCGTTTGAAATATTAAGTGAATGAAGTCCTCTTGCATCTAATGCATTTAATGAACCGTAGAAATAACCGCCGTTTATTGTTAAATCCGCATCATATGCACACAAAGCGTATTTCTGATATAAATTTCTGTCCGTATCCTTATATTCGAATTTGCCGCCGTTTATTGTTACAACGGTATCTCTGCTCATATAAACTGCGGTGTTGAGTGCGCTGAAATTACCATAGTTAATTTCGACAGTAGTTTTTTCTTTGTCCGGGGCTGTAATTTTCACGGCTGAGCTTTTGTAATAGGTTGAATTAAAATATCCGCCGTTAATAACCGCTGTACCTCCGTCAATTTCAACAGCAGAGGTTTCATTATAGGAGTAATATATACCGCTGTCAATGCGGAGGTTTCCGCTTGATTTTACAATCGGAAAAGCATAAGTGAAAGTACCTATGTCATCTGAACCCGGTGACAGAGAATGAACGTTGGTCAATGTAAGACTTCCTGAGTCGCCGACATAAAACACTGCTTCGCCGTTGCCTGTATCAAAAGAAAAATTATATTTGAAATTCACAGTACTATCTATACCGTTTCCGTCCTTCTGCCATAACCTGAGCTTTCCCTGCTTAATTTCAAAAAGCCTTTTGTCGTACAATGTTTTTCTTTCCAGAATACAGTTGTTTAGGTCTATTGTAATGTCAGCGTCAGGGTCATCCAAACAAAGGGTATAATCATACTTGAAGTCCTCCTGTTTAAGGGATTTTGAAGGAAAATCAAGCTTAATCCACTGCCTGCCGCCCTTTGCAAGAGCATTTCTTAATTCGTCATAAGTGGTTACGACTGTTTGTTCCCCTGTTTTCGGAACTGTTATTCTCTCCAGCACATACGAGCAACCGGAGCATTGTTTTACATATTCTCCCTCTTTACTTGCAGTAGCCTGATTAATGCATGACCATCTTTCGTCTTTTGTGCAATATTTGCGGTGCTCGCCTTCAGAGTCAAATATTTTTTCACCGCATACAGTACATTCACGCCAATGACCGTTGTCGTCATAACTATATGAACCTTGTATATGAATATGGTCTTCAGGACAACACATCATACTGCTTGTCGAACATACCATAATAGTATCATTATCGGTCAGGTCTTCCGGTAAAGCTATACCCGCTTCCTCTGCATATGTTCTTGCATATTTTACGGGCAGAAACATACCCTGAGTTACTCCCCGCACAGTGTTGTTTTCATCATAGAAGACTACATCACATTCGACTCCGGAAATAACAATTTTGTCCTTGAGAACAAACATAAGCGACAAGTTGTAGCTTACGGTGTCGGTGAAGGTATCTAATTCATAGTAGAAGTCACCCGAACTGCCTAAAACCAAAGAAAAAAAATCTTTAAACTTTTCGTCGGGTCCCATAGCCACCGTATCGTCACTGCCCATCCAAGCCCAGCCGTACAGATTATATAGACTGACGCTTTCTTTTTTAATATCAGCTTGCGGTGTTGCACCGGGGCGAGGGTAAACTACATTTCGGATAGTTATATCGTATTCAGCCGCATTTGCCGAAAGCATTGAAAGTGGCAAAGCAGAAATGCAGATAAGCAAGGTAAGGCATATGCTTATTACTTTTTTTGATATTTTAGTTTTCATAAAAATTCACCTCAAAAGTATTATTTATGTTTCTGTGTTCTTCTCTGTTGAGAGCAAAAAATTCTTGCAAAACTGTTTGAAAGATATTGATGAAACTATCAAAAAACAGGAAGCACTCATACAACAAAAGCACCGTTTATGAATATCACCCGATACAACAAACGGTGCTTTAAAAATCTAATTCACTTACTTGGTAACTTTCACATTCTTACTCTGTACCTTGTTTTGAAAAGGATTTTATATTTTTTCAGTTTGCCCTTCGGTACTGAAATATACGTAAATGTTTAATGCTACATGGTATTAAAATCCCTGATCCGGTACAGGAGCCATATAATTGCTGGAGAATAAAACCTGACTTTCTACATTAAATGGTACCAGCGCTCCTGTTGGTGGTTCGTCAAGCTTTATGTAATCTGTAGGCAGCCACACTTTTGCCGTTTTATTCCATCTAAATCCAATCTTAATTCCCTGCCAATGTTCTACTACCGTTTGCTCACTATCTTCCGTTAACTTTTCTTCTGAATATCGCTGCGGACAAACCGTAATGTAACCATTTTCTAAATCTCCGCAGTACACATACTCATCCATAACAATCTTCCATTTTGTCTTATCTTCCATACCGCCTTCCGGTGTATAGTTATTATACGGAGTTGCACCTTTTAAGTAGGCTCTTGAAGCAAATTCACTAACCTTTAGTGTCGTTCCGTCACCTGTTGTAACCTGCTTCATTCCAAACTCACAGATTTTTTGTTTTGCAAAATTACTCAACTGGTAATTGGAACCGGTAACAGTACCTGCACCACTCATCAAGGTATTCAGCATCTTATATACCTCTCCGGTATAATTTCCTAATCCATTGTATTCAAAATTATCCAAAGCAACTACATATAATGCTCCGATTACATATGGATCATCACAATTCTTTATTACATATTCTACCTGTTCATTGGTTGTTGGCCATGGACTGAAACTAACATATTTTCTAGTCAATTCTTTTGAAAAGATCTCTTCCTTACCTGTAGTTTCATTTATTTGAGAATATTTACCTATAAATTGTTCTTCACTTACTGTCCATTTCACCTGACCAGAAGTTGGTCTTTGCGGTGTTGAAGGTCTTTCCGGCGTTGAAGGTCTCTCCGGCGTTGAAGGTCTCTCCGGCG
>CAMFQG010000060.1 GCA_945980035.1 uncultured Clostridia bacterium | reverse complement strand
TTCCTCTACGTCTCGTGGGCTCGGAGATGTGTATAAGAGACAGATCATTATTATATTTGGTGTTTGATATGGAAAGAAAAAATTTCAGCAGCAAAAGAGTTGCTATATACAATGCAATTAAAAACACTGATACTCACCCCAGCGCAAGAATGGTCTATGATTGCTTAAAGGAAGAATATCCTAATCTGAGCCTTGGGACTGTTTACAGAAATATTGCTCTGTTCAAGGAAGAGGGCATTGTTATTCCTGTTACCAACGTAAAGGGTGAGGAAAGAATTGATGCAATAATCGCTCCACACGGTCATTTTGTGTGCAGTTGTTGCGGTAGTGTTATTGATATTTTTGATGAGAAATTAACTGCAATTAATACGAACCTTGAGGAGAATGGCTTTTCTGTTGAAAACTATTCTTTAAACTTCTATGGCAAGTGCAAAAACTGCAGTTAAAATATATTATTTTATTTTATTGGAGGAATTCATAATGAAAAAATTTGTTTGTACAGTATGCGGTTACGTTCACGAGGGCGACAGCGCTCCTGAGGCTTGTCCTATTTGTAAGGCTCCCGCTGAGAAATTCAACGAGGTAAAGGGCGAGGCTAACTACGCAACAGTTCACATTGTTGGCGAGGCACAGGGCGTTAGCGAGGATATTATCAAGGATTTACGCGATAACTTCACAGGTGAATGTACTGAGGTTGGTATGTATCTTGCAATGGCAAGAGTTGCTGACAGAGAGGGTTATCCTGAAATTGCCGCTGCTTTTGAAAAGTACGGTATGGAAGAGGCTGTTCACGCAGCAAAATTTGCTGAGCTTTTAGGCGAAGTTGTTACAGATTCTACAAAGAAAAACCTACAGATGCGTGCAGACGCTGAGGCAGGCGCTTGCGAGGGTAAATTTGACCTTGCTAAGAGAGCTAAAGCTCAGAACCTTGACGCTATCCACGACACAGTTCACGAGATGGCTAAGGACGAGGCAAGACACGGCGCAGGCTTTGCAGGACTACTTAAAAGATATTTCGGTGAATAATTAACATAACTAAATATGCAAAAAGTGAGTAGCGAAAAACTACTCACTTTTTTGTTTTATGTTTTATAATAAATGTAATTATATACACTAAATATCCGCCTAAGCATACGCACATAAGGTAAAGAGGTGTTGCCAAATACCAGCCAAAGTTTGTTGCAATTTCCTTGAACACAACAACATTCGGTATGTTAGGTCCTATAAAGAACATTGTGATTTCGCCCTTTGATGCATCTGTTAACAGCACATTTATTATAAAGGCTATCACAGAGCAAATCAAAAACACTGTCACAGCTTTTCCGTAAGCTTTTATGTTTACCTTCGCCTTTCCTGTAACAACTGTAAACAGTCCTATGAACACCAAAATAATATGCCACAGGAAAGAGTGGATATTAATTGTCAGATAGCTTGACATTACTCCCGAGGGAACTAACAGCACCATTACTCCCCCTAATGTTGAAAATATAAACAGAAAATCATATATGTAATCCTTTATACTACTGTTTTTAAACAGTGGCAATACTATACACAGGTACATAGGAATACTGCACAGCTGAAATGGGAAAATTCTCCAAGGATAGACTTCACCGCTGTTATAGTAATAGAAGAGCTGTTTATATATTTCAAGCAACAGCAATATCACACCGCATAGACACAACACTTCGTCAGCTGATTTGCTCTTTCTTAATTTATAAAGCAGAAATGCACACAGAAAAGTCCCACCTGCAACAAATGAAATATGCAACAATCCGTAGGGCTTTGGGGTATCAATCTGAAATCTTATACTGCGAAAAAAGTTACCTAAAAATTCATTGATAATAGCAAAAACCAACCTTTCCTTTTTGTTATCACTAAAACAATAAAGGACTGATAACAGCCCTTTATTCTATAGATTTAAGTTGTGCAGTGTACTCCTGATTGAGCTTATCGGAAATTGACATTTTCACGATAATATCCTTAACAGTCTTATCAAGTCCGCTGTTTTCGCTGTAATCGGCAGGATATATAAAATCTACTCTGTCCTTTCTTAACAGCTCCTTAACTTTTTCGTCAAGCTGTTGATACACGGCTATTGCCTTTCCCCCATAGCTTTTCATCATCTTCATACAGGGCACGTCGGAAAGTCCGTCGCCTATGTAAATCATATTTTCAAAGGGAATACGCTTGCTGTCGTCAGGCATACTTCTGTTAAGGTCGGTATCGTTGGAAATATCCAAAACACCCTTGTTTATACGATATACAAACTGTGTTTTATTGGTGTAGTTTACCGCAGTTTTAGGCCAAACGGCATTTCCCTCATCATCGTAAAGATATTCACAGGCAAAAATATTTTTAAACTCACTGCTGATAATTGTGCCGTCAATAATCTCTTTCATTCCCGAAGAGATTACGTAATGCTCAATCTCAACATTATTAGCCTTTCCAAACTCATTTATCCTTTTAAACCATTCAACTACTCCCGGAAAAAACTCAATAGACTTTCCGTTTTCCTCTAAGCCGCTGCGTTTTATGGGGATATTTTTTTCTTTTGAAATCTTGACAGCCGCATACATATATGCCAAAACGCTGTCCATTTTTTCAGTAGTCTGCACATAATTTGTATAATCCCAAAACTCCCCTACCTCAATGCCAAGGCTGGGAATAAAGCGGTAATTCTGCATATCCTTAGTGCAGAGAGTTTTATCGAAGTCATACATTATGGCAATAATAGGTTTACCTGTCATTACAAAACCTCAATTATTTCTTCTTTTTATGTGGGTATTTTTTAGCCTTCTGGGCTTCTCTTTTTTTCTTGTTTTTTGATTCAACAATAACAACAAATATTATAATTCCACCGACAACTACCAGAATTACACCAATAATTATAAGTACCGGCATAATATCAGACAAAGTAGAATTTTCAGTGGTTTCGGCAGGTACCTCTGAAGTTGAAACCTCAGTAGCTTCCTGTGTATCATCTAAGCCCTCGTATGGGTCAACAGGCTGAGCAAAATCCTTTTCCATATCCTTGGAATACTTGGTAACCTCTACTGTTTTTAGCTCAACTTTATTAACAGGCTGGCTGTTTTCGCCGGAAGTGTTTGTTGTAACCTGACAGTCGGAAATTAAATCAACAACGTCCATACCGTAAAATACTTCGCCAAATACTGTGTAGCTTCCGTCAAGGTATGCATTGTCAACGGAGTTAATGAAAAACTGGCTTCCGTTTGTTCCCGGACCTCTGTTTGCGTAGGAAATTGTACCTCTTGAGTTTGAAACATCGTCGTCACATTCAAGGTCAAAATCCTCGCCCCAACAGGAGCCACCGCCTGTACCGTCAAAATTAGTATAGTCACCGCCCTGAATCATAAAATCGTCAACTACTCTGTGGAAAATTGTATCGTCGTATTTTCCGTCTTTTGCAAGTGTGATAAAGTTTTCTACACCCTTAGGAGCAATACTGTCATAAAAACGGATGCCGATGTCACCGTAGTTTGTTTTCATTACTGCAACTGTATCGCCCTTTTTCAGAGGCTTAATCTGTGCTTTTGCAGATACTCCAAAGGTTGATAACATAAGCAAAGCACACATTACTGTTGCAAATGTAATAGTAATTATTTTTTTCATTTATAAATCCTCGCTTTCACAAATATACTTATATTATATATCAAAAACTACAAAAAGCAAGTGTAATAAAATTGAAAATTTAATCATATGCTTTTGTGAGAAAAGAACGGAGGAGTTAAAATGACGGTATTCTTACCTGAGGGTAAACTACTACATACTAAAGAAAACGCATTATACATAAACAGTATAGAAAAACTGTACCAAGCCTGTGCAGAGGAAAAAATTTTGGAAGCAAGAGTATTGGTATGTGACAATCAACACAACCTGCATCTTAACCTTGGAGGAGTTAAGGCTATTATCCCACGTGAGGAGGGTGCAATCGGAATTAAAGACGGCACTGTCAGGGATATTGCGGTAATTTCAAGGGTTAACAGACCGGTGTGTTTTGTCGTTACCAACATTATTACCGATGAAAACGGCGAGCCGTTGGCTATACTTTCAAGGGAAAAGGCACAGAGGTTATGCCTTGAACACTATATAAACAATCTGAGAACCGGAGATATAATTGATGCAACTGTTACTCACCTTGAAACATTCGGTGCATTTGCGGATATCGGTTGCGGAATTATTGCACTGATGCCTATTGATACAATTTCAGTTTCAAGAATTGAACATCCCAGAGAAAGATTCACCCCTAATATGGACATCAAGGCAATAATTAAATCAAAAGAAAACGGACGCATCAGTTTAAGCCACAAGGAATTACTTGGCACTTGGCAGGAAAATGCAGAGCTTTTCAGAGCAGGAGAAACTGTTACGGGTATTATCAGAAGTGTTGAAAGCTACGGTTCTTTTGTAGAGCTTACTCCTAACCTTGCAGGTCTTGCGGAAAGTCACATTGACGCAAAAGAAGGTATGCAGGCAAGCGTATATATCAAAAGCATCATACCTCAAAAAATGAAAATCAAGCTGATTATTATTGACACCTTTGAATACAACTACAATCCACGTCCTCCCAAATACTACATTCAAAGCTGTCATATGGACCATTTTGTATATTCCCCCGAAAACAGCATTAAAACCGTTGACACTTATTTCTAAAATCAGTTGTTGGGATATTTATGGGACAGTGATTCATTGACATTAAAAGCCCCTCGTGTTATCATTTATACATAACAAACAGGGAGGGTTTTGTATGGACATAATATTTTTTACGGTCATTTGCATAATAAATGTTATTTTGCTTGCAGTCAGTATTGTGACTGTTATCTCTGTAAATAAAAAGGATAACGGTCAGGACAACGATAAGCTTGTTAATCAGATACTTACCGAAACTCAAAAGCAACAGAGTATTTTACGTCAGGAGCTTACTGCCTCTACTCAACAGTCAGTTAAAAGTATGGGCGAAATGATTTCCGAAAATCAAAAGTCTTTTTCGCAAAATCAGCAGGAAAAGTTCAACGGTCTTGAAGAGAGATTGAAAACCTTTTCTTTGGAAAATGAGCAAAAGCTGGACTTGATCCGACAATCTGTTGAGAAAAGACTTTCCTATCTTCAACAGGATAACAACAAACAGCTTGAAGAGATGCGTAAAACCGTTGACGAAAAGCTACAGACTACACTTGAAGAAAAGATGAACAAAAGCTTTGAGCTTGTTAACCAAAGGCTTGAACAGGTGTATAAAGGATTAGGCGAAATGCAGAATCTGGCTGTAGGTGTAGGCGATCTTAAAAAGGTTCTTACAAACGTAAAAACAAGAGGTATTTTAGGTGAAATTCAGCTGGACGCAATTCTTTCTGAAATTCTGTCCCCGGAGCAATACGACACAAATGTTGCTACCAAAAAGGGCAGTAAAAATGTTGTTGAATTTGCTATAAAGCTACCGGCTGAGGACGAAGGGTTTATATATTTACCTATTGACTCAAAATTCCCGGGAGATACATATTCTCAGCTCAGAGATGCTATTGATGAGGGCGACAAAGAAAAAATCAACATTTGTGCAAAAGCGCTTGTTACCCGCATTAAAGCTGAAGCTAAGGACATTCACGACAAATATATCGATCCCCCAAACACTACCGAATTTGCAATTATGTTTCTTCCCTTTGAGGGCTTGTATTCAGAGGTTGTAAATCGCGGTTTAGTGGAAATACTGCAAAGAGAATACAAGGTAAATATTGCAGGTCCAAGCACAATGGCGGCATTACTCAACTCACTGCAAATGGGATTTAAAACTCTTGCTGTGCAAAAACGCAGTGCTGAGGTTTGGAAGGTACTTGAGGATGTTAAGACTGAATTTAACAGCTTTAACAAGGTGCTTGTTGCTACTCAACAGAGAATTAATCAGGCTAACACTGAGCTTGATAAGCTTGTGGGTGTTCGTACACGTCAAATGCAGAGAAAGCTTGCGGCAGTGCAGACATTAAACGGAGAAGATAATTCTAAATTGGAATTAACAGATATTGTTGAATAATTTTAAATTGAATTAATTACAGCCCTTTTGGCAATACTTTTTACAGAGTATTTGTTAAAGGGGCTGTTTTTTTGCAGTATAGCAAGGTTGAAATATGCGGAATAAATACATCGGAGCTTGTAGTTTTAAAAGAAAGCGAAAAGCAGGAGCTGTTAAAAATCATTAAAAACGGAACTAAGGAGGAAAAGAAAGCCGCAAGGGATAAAATGATACAGGGAAATCTCCGTTTGGTTCTGTCGGTTATTCAAAGATTTTCCAACAGAGGTGAAAATCCCGACGACCTGTTTCAAGTTGGCGTTATCGGCTTGATCAAGGCTATTGACCACTTTGACCCTACATTGGATGTAAGGTTTTCCACCTACGGCGTGCCTATGATTATCGGCGAAGTCAGGCGGTATCTGCGAGATAACAACAGCATCAGAGTGTCTCGTTCGTTGAGGGATATTGCCTATCACGCAATGCAGATTAAGGAAAAGCTCACAAACGAGAAAAACCGCGAGCCTACAGTTGAAGAAATTGCGAAAATTATGAATCTGCCAAAAGAAAACGTCGTGCTTGCTTTAGAGGCGATTATAGAGCCTGTTTCACTGTTCGAGCCTGTTTTTTCCGACGGCAACGATACGATATATGTTATGGACCAAATCGGTGACAATAATGATGACAAAAACTGGCTTGAGGAGTTATCCATTAAAGACGCAATAAAAAACCTTTCACAAAGAGAAAAGAATATAATAGGTTTAAGATTTTTTCAAGGCAAAACCCAAATGGAGGTGGCAAACGAAATCGGCATATCACAGGCGCAGGTCAGCCGAATTGAAAAAGGTGCATTGAATAAAATCAAAAGAGAGGTATAACAAAAGTCAAGAGCCTCGACACCCATTTCGAGAAGAAAAGTTGATATTATCAAATCTTTTTTGCCCGACTCTTTTCGAGCAATTTCCTATAAAGTAACAAAAGGCTCGGAAAAATCCGAGCCTTAGTTTGTTTTATTAGTTTATCTGTTTAAGATTAACCCTTGATTGCAGCCTGTACAGCAACGAGAAAATGTAGGAAAATTCTGTCTATTTTCTTGTGCAACCTAATTTATTTTCCATTAAATCGAATAATTTATCTTCTTTTGTTTTTAATGATACTGTGGGACGATGACATATTTTATCGAACAGTCTTTTGAAAAATAAAAACACATCAATAATAAGTACAAACGGTGCAACTAAAATATATAGCAGGCATACATGAATTTTATCTATGACTCTTTTTAAGATAGACTCTTCAGTTTCATCTAAAGATGAATTTTTATACGGTCCGAGATATTGAATCGTTCCTTTAAACTCAATTTTATCTTCAAGCTCAGTTATTTTTGAAATAAACCAATGACCACTAGAGTGTCCCGCTCTTTCTATGCCAAAATGTATTTCATCGTCAACTATTTTTACAATATAGCTATCAAACCAATAGAACTGGTTATCATTGTTGTTAAAGCAACCTATCTTATTAAAAAAATCTTCTTTTGTTCCCGAAAATTCGAATGTATATTCTTGTGATATATGCACCACCTCCCTTTTTGTAATTATATCACACATCAAATTTCAACATACACAAAAGCTCCCCATATTCTTTCGAATACAGGGAGTTGATTGCACATTTAATAGCTGTTATACAGCTACAACTGATGTAGGAGAATTTGCGAAACCCTTGATATTATTGGGGGTCAGCTTAATTCCTTAGCCCTTGATTGCAGCCTGTGCAGCAGCAAGTCTTGCGATTGGCACACGGAATGGTGAGCAAGATACATAGTCAAGACCAATCTTGTGGCAGAACTCTACAGATGATGGATCACCGCCGTGCTCACCGCAGATACCGCAGTGTAGCTCAGGACGAGTAGCCTTACCAAGCTTTAGAGCTGTTTCCATTAGTTTGCCTACGCCGTTCTGGTCAAGCTTAGCAAATGGATCGTTCTCGAAAATCTTAGCGTCATAGTAAGCGTCTAAGAACTTACCAGCATCGTCACGGCTGAAGCCGAATGTCATCTGTGTTAAGTCGTTAGTACCGAAGCAGAAGAACTCAGCCTCTGTAGCAATCTCGTCTGCTGTGAGAGCAGCACGTGGGATTTCAATCATTGTACCAACTTCGTATTCTAAGTCTGAACCTGCAGCAGCGATTTCAGCGTCAGCAGTTTCAACAACAACCTTCTTAACATACTTAAGCTCTTTGATATCGCCTACAAGAGGAATCATAATCTCAGGCTTAACTGTCCAATCAGGATGAGCATTCTTAACATTGATAGCAGCACGGATAACAGCGCTTGTCTGCATCTTTGCAATTTCAGGATATGTTACAGCAAGACGGCAACCACGGTGGCCCATCATTGGGTTGAACTCGTGTAGGCCATCAATGATAGCCTTAATCTGCTCTACTGTCTTACCCTGAGCGTCTGCTAACTTCTTAATATCCTCATCAGTTGTAGGAACGAACTCGTGTAGAGGTGGGTCTAAGAAACGGATTGTAACCGGATTACCCTCTAAAGCCTCATATAGAGCCTCAAAGTCACCCTGCTGTACAGGAAGAATCTTAGCAAGAGCTGCTTCTCTCTCTTCAACTGTATCTGAACAAATCATTTCACGGAATGCGTCGATTCTGTCGCCCTCAAAGAACATATGCTCTGTACGACAAAGACCGATACCCTCAGCACCAAGCTCTCTTGCTTTCTTAGCGTCAGCAGGTGTATCTGCATTTGTTCTAACCTTTAGAGTTCTGAACTTGTCAGCCCACTCCATAATTCTGCCGAACTCGCCTGCGATTGTAGCGTCAACAGTTGGAATAGCGCCGTCATAGATATTACCTGTTGTACCGTCAAAGGAGATTACGTCGCCCTCGTGGTACTCTTTACCTGCAAGTGTGAACTTCTTGTTTTCTTCGTCCATAACGATTGCAGAACAACCGGATACACAGCAAACACCCATACCACGAGCAACAACTGCTGCGTGAGATGTCATACCGCCACGAGCTGTCAGGATACCCTGTGAAGCCTTCATACCCTCGATATCCTCAGGAGAAGTTTCAAGTCTTACAAGAACAACCTTCTCGCCTCTGTCAGCCCACTCTTTAGCGTCGTCAGCAGTAAATACGATTTTACCGCAAGCAGCACCCGGAGCAGCAGCAAGAGCCTTTGCGATTGGCTCTGCCTTCTTAACAGCGTCAGCGTCGAACTGTGGGTGTAGAAGTGAGTCAAGGTTACGAGGATCGATCATAGCAACTGCTTCCTGCTCTGAAATCATACCCTCATCAACTAAATCACAAGCAATCTTTAGAGCAGCCTTTGCTGTTCTCTTACCGTTACGTGTCTGTAGCATATAGAGCTTCTTGTCTTCGATAGTAAACTCCATATCCTGCATATCTCTGTAGTGATTTTCAAGTGTATTGCAAATGCCAACGAACTGGTCGTAAACTTCAGGCATAACTTCCTTTAACTGAGCGATTGGCTGAGGAGTACGAACACCGGCAACAACGTCTTCGCCCTGTGCGTTCATTAGGAACTCACCCATCAAAGCCTTCTCACCTGTTGCAGGGTTTCTTGTAAATGCAACACCTGTACCTGATGTGTCACCCATATTACCGAATGCCATCATCTGTACGTTAACTGCAGTACCCCATGAATAAGGAATATCGTTATCACGACGATATACGTTTGCACGAGGGTTGTCCCATGAACGGAATACAGCCTTAACAGCCTCAAGCAACTGCTCCTTAGGATCAGTTGGGAAGTCTGAACCGATTTTTGACTTATATTCAGCCTTAAACTGGTTAGCAAGCTCTTTTAGATCCTCAGCTGTTAAATCAACGTCCTGAGTAACGCCCTTTTCTTCTTTCATTTTGTCGATAAGCTCTTCAAAGTACTTCTTACCAACTTCCATAACTACATCAGAGAACATCTGAATAAATCTTCTGTAGCAGTCCCAAGCCCAACGTGGGTTGCCTGACTTCTTAGCGATAACTTCAACAACGTCTTCGTTAAGACCGAGGTTTAGGATTGTATCCATCATACCGGGCATTGAAGCACGAGCACCTGAACGAACAGAAACAAGGAGAGGATTCTCTTTGTCACCGAATTTTTTGCCGGTGATTTCTTCCATCTTCTCGATATGTTCCATAATCTGACCCATGATCTCGTCATTGATCTGTCTGCCGTCTTCATAGTACTGAGTACAAGCTTCTGTTGAAATTGTGAAGCCCTGTGGTACAGGAAGACCTAATTTTGTCATCTCAGCTAAGTTTGCACCCTTACCGCCGAGTAGTTCACGCATTGAAGCGTCTCCTTCTGTAAACAAATAAACCCATTTGTTTGCCATTGGAATTACCTCCTAATTTAAGTAATTTTTTTGACACAGAGTAAAATCTATGCCGACTGCAATAGTCTGTCCTATATTATAAC
>CAMFQG010000059.1 GCA_945980035.1 uncultured Clostridia bacterium | reverse complement strand
GATTCCTCTACGTCTCGTGGGCTCGGAGATGTGTATAAGAGACAGTCCAAGAGGTGCTTAAATATATGAACAATCAAGCAAGTAAAGTAGATAGATTTTTTGAAAGTATAAAGGGCAAAAAAGTATGTTTTGTGGGAATCGGTACAAGTAACTTGCCTTTAATAGAAATGTTCGCTAAAAAAGGTGCGGTGGTTTCTGCCTGTGACAAAAAAACTTTTGAAGAATTGGGGGAGAATGCTGTCCGTGCTGAAAATGCAGGAGCAAAGTTAATTTTAGGAGAAGACTATCTGAAAAATATTGATACAGATATTCTGTTCAGAAGTCCGGGTACTCCATTTTATACTCCTGAGCTTGAAGCATTAAAAAGCAAAGGTGTAGTTGTAACCTCAGAGATGGAAGTTTTCTTTGACTTATGCCCCTGTAAAACTATTGCCGTTACAGGCTCTGACGGTAAAACTACTACTACCTCAATTATTGCAGAATTGCTTAAAGGTGCCAATAAAACAGTCCACCTTGGCGGTAATATCGGAACTCCGCTTTTACCGATAATTGAAGAAATCAGCAGTGATGATTATGCTGTTGTTGAGCTTTCAAGCTTCCAACTTATTTCTATGAGAAAAAGTCCTGATATTGCTGTTGTAACTAACCTTGCTCCTAATCACCTTGATATTCACAAAGATATGGATGAATATGTAAACTCTAAAAAGAACATTGTTTTACATCAAAATGCTTTCGGTAAGGCTGTTCTTAATTTAGATAATGAAATTTCAAATGGCTTTGCTGATGAAGTTAGAGGCCAAATATGCAAATTTTCACGTAGAAACACAGTTGAAAACGGTGCGTATCTTGATGGTGATGTTATTGTCTATAACGATTATGGAGTTAAGACTGAGATTTTGAATTATAAGGATATAAAAATTCCCGGTATGCACAATGTAGAAAACTACCTTGCGGCTATTTCTGCTGTGTGGGGTATCGTAGACGTTGAAACTATTGTAAAGGTTGCAAAGGAATTTGGCGGGGTAGAGCATAGGGCAGAGTTTGTCAGAGAGGTTGACGGCGTTAAATATTACAACGACTCTATTGCATCAAGTCCTACTCGTACTGCTTTGGGAACACTGTCTTTATATGAAGAAAAGATTATTATTATAGCAGGTGGTTATGATAAGCATATACCCTATGACGATTTAGGTCCTATAATCTGCGATAAAGTAAAAGTATTAATATTGATGGGTGATACTGCTCCATTAATAAAAAATGCCGTAATAAGTTCAGAGAATTATTCCGAGAATAATCCTGTTATTATTGATGTAAATAATATGGAAGAAGCAGTAAATACAGCTAAGAAATACGCAAAAAAGGGTGACATTGTATCATTGTCACCTGCAAGCGCAAGCTTTGGATTGTATAAAAACTTTATGGAACGTGGAAATCACTTTAAAAAAATTGTAAATGAGTTATAAGGAAATATATGAAAGATTTATTATTTAAGCTATGTAATTGTGACGGAATATCAGGTAAAGAAAGTAATATTGCAGATATGTGCTGTAAAATACTGTCTCAATACGGTGAAGTACAAAAAGACTATAATAACAATGTTATTGCAGTTTTAGGAAATAAAAATGCAGATAAGACACTGTTGCTCGATGCACATATTGACCAAATCGGCTTGATAGTAACCGATATTGACAAAAACGGATTCTTAAAGGTAGATAAATGCGGTGGTATTGATTGTCGTACCTTACCCGGTTCACCGGTAAAGGTATTTGGAAATGAAGTATATGACGGTGTAATATGCTGTATGCCTCCTCATTTATCAGACGGTAACGAAGATAAAGCAATAGAAATAGATAAAACTTGGATAGATATAGGTTTGCCTGTGGATATTGTAAAGAAAAATGTTTCAATAGGTGACGTTGTATTATTCAACAGCAATCCAAAGTTTTTATTGAATAATTTAATAACTTCTCCTGCTCTTGATAACAGGGCAGGTGTGGCTGCTTTAATAAAAGTATGTGAGCTTATTTCAAAGGTTGAGATTGATTGCAGGGTTGTAGTGCTTTTATCCTGTCAGGAGGAAACCTACGGCACAGGAGCTAAAACAAAATCTTTTGATATTAACCCTGACAAATGTATTTGTGTTGATGTAAGCTTTGCAAACCAAATAGGTATCAATGACAGCTACGCAAATATTGAGCTTGGAAAAGGCCCAATGCTGTGCTATTCTTCAACATTAGACAGAGAATTAACTGACGTATTAAAAAATGTTGCCGATGAAAACAATATTTCTGTGCAAACAGAAGTCTGTCCGGGAAGAACAGGAACTAATGCTGACCACATTTCTGTGTCAAAAAACGGTGTAAAAACTGCTGTTTTATCAATTCCCCAACGCAATATGCACACTCAATCAGAAATAGTAAGCATAAATGACGTTGAAGATACTGCACAGCTAATCTATAACTATATAATTTCGGTGGGTGTTTAAATGGAAAAATTAACACTTCTTAAAAAACTTTGTGAAGCAAACGGTATTTCAGGCTGTGAAAATACTGTCAGAGAAATTATTATTGAGGAAATTAAAGACTATGCTTCCGACATTTCAGTTGATAACTTAGGAAACTTAATTGTTTATAAAAAAGGGAAAAGCACGCCAAATAAAAAAGTGATGATTTCTGCTCATATGGATGAAGTTGGCTTTATTGTTACCGACGTTACTTCCGACGGATTTATCAGGTTTGACCAGGTTGGCGGAATTGACAGACGAGTAGTATTAGGCTGTAATGTTACGATTAACAACAAAGTAAACGGTGTTGTTGGTATTAAACCGATTCACCTTGCTGTCGGTGATGAAGGTACAACTATTCCAAAATATTCTGATATGTATATTGATATCGGCGCAAAAGATAGGGAAGAAGCGTTAAAATATGTTTCATACGGTGATTGTATTAATTTTGATTCTCCTTACACAGATAACGGTTATTCAATAATTTCTAAGGCTATCGACGATAGATTAGGCTGTTATTTAATGATAGAAATGATTAAGTCGGATTTGCCTTATGATATGTATTTTACATTCGTTGTTCAGGAGGAAGTTGGGTTACGTGGCGCAAAAGTAGCCTCATACACTGTAAACCCTGATTTTGCAATAGTTCTCGAATCAACTACTGCTGCTGATCTTCCTGATGTTTCAGACAATAAGCAGGTTTGTAATGTGGGCAAGGGCGCTGTAATCGGCTATATGGACAGAGCAAGTATATATGACAGGAAAATCATTGAAAAATGCAAAGAAATTGCAGACAGCAAAAACTATAAATTACAGTATAAAAGAGCTGTTGCAGGCGGTAATGACGCAGGTGCTATCCATTGTTCAAGAGGCGGAGTAAGAACTATTGCTATATCCGTTCCGTGCAGATACCTTCATTCACAGTCAAGTTTGATTGCAAAGTCAGATATTGACGACGTATATAATCTCGCTAAGGACTTATCGTTTGAATTAGCTGAGGGCAGAGTATGATTTCGCTGATTGAAGATAATTTCCAAACTATTATGCCACTGTGCAACAACAATCCTTTCGGCTGTCGCATTTACTCCCTAATAAAAACCTACAGTCCACAGCTTTCCTTTGTTGATTATTGGGTACAAATTGTTGATGAAAAAGCTGTCAGCGTAATAGCAAGGCTTGAAACTGTATTTATACTCAGATTGACTAAAAACAGCAATATAGAGGAAATATCCTCATTTTTGCGTGTGTCAGGTGCTACTTCAATTATTTGTGACGGTAAGTATTATCCGGATTTACCGTTATTGTCAAGAAAAGAAGGGTTGATTTTACAAAGAATCAGTCCCTTTGTTTTTGACTGTGACTATGATGTAGATATTCCTACCGTTAAAGAAGTTTATGATATCATCAGTTCCTGTGCTTCAAAAGAATTTAATGTACCCCCTTATGAGTCATTTATGCTGGATGTGTCCCACAAATTAAACAATAAATCTATACGAATTATCGGCACAAAGGATAACTGCGTTTTTAAAGCTTGTATTATGACTCTTGCGGAAAGTACAGATTCTGCTGTGCTTGGAGCATTAGCAACTATTCCAACTGCAAGAAACAAAGGTTACGGCTCGTATTTAATAAAGTATTTATGCAATCAGCTTATAGCAGAGAATAAGACCGTGTATTTACATAGAGCAATGAACGAAAATATAGAATTTTATAACAAGCTGGGTTTTGTAAATTACGGTATGTGGGCTGAATATACTATAAAGGAATGATATTATGGATAATTCAATTTTTAATATTTCCCCGGAAATTTTGGAAGCAGAGAGCAAAGCTATGGAGCTTTGTAAGGACACTCTTGATGAAATTGACAGAATACAGGAATATAATCAGCATAAAATGATAAAGGCTTTTCAAAAGGCACAAATTTCCGAAAGTCATTTTGCTGGCTCAACAGGTTACGGTTACGGTGACAGAGGCAGGGACAAGCTTGACGAAGTTTATGCCTATGTATTTGATGCAGAGGATGCGTTAGTAAGAAGCAGTTTTGCAAGCGGTACACATACTCTTACTGTGGCTTTGTTTGGCGTTTTAAGACCTAATGACAAAATGCTTTGTGTAACAGGCACCCCTTATGATACTATCCGCAGTGTTATTGGAATTGAGGGCGACTATTCAGGTTCTTTGAAGGATTTTGATATTACATATGATCAGGTTGACTTGAAAGAGGACGGAACAGTAGATTATGACGCAATAGAAAATGCAGTAGATGACAGCTATAAAATGGTATATATCCAGCGGTCACGAGGTTATAGTCTTAGACCTTCTTTGTGCTGTGATGATATTGAAAAAATCGTAAAAGCAGTTCGCAAAAAATCAAAAGAAGTTATAATATTTCTTGATAACTGTTACGGTGAGTTTATTGAAAAGAAAGAGCCTTTGTCTGTAGGAGTTGACCTGATGGCAGGTTCATTAATTAAAAATCCCGGTGGAGGAATATCGCCTACAGGCGGTTATATTGCAGGCAGAAAAGACCTTGTAGAAATGTGTTCATATAGACTTACTACCCCCGGTACAGGCAAGGAAATCGGATGCACTTTAAATGTTATGAGGGAAATGTTTTTGGGAGCCTATAATGCTCCTCACGCCTCCGGTGAGGCACTGAAAACAGCTGTTTTTGCATCTGCTCTTTTTGAAGTATTGGGCTATGAAACAACACCTAAATATTCAGAAAAACGCGGAGATATTATACAATTAATTAAACTTGGTACATCTGAAAAGTTAGAGCAATTCTGTCGAGGAATTCAAATCGGTTCAGCTGTAGATAGCTTCGTTACTCCATATCCTGATGATATGCCCGGTTACGAGGACAAGGTTATTATGGCGGCTGGTGCCTTTACTTTAGGTTCATCTATAGAGCTTTCTGCCGATGCTCCTCTTAGAGAACCATATGCTGTCTGGATGCAAGGAGGACTGAATTTTCACTCGGGAAAATTAGGAGTAATGCTTGCAGCTAACGAAATACTTTTAGGAAAATAAGAAAAAGCAGTTCAAATGCGAACTGCTTTTTTGCGTTATAATCATTTTATATTCTTGCTACTCCTGTTTCTCTTGCGGCTTTTATTACCGCCTGCGCAACTGCTTTGCCGATTCTCTTATCGGTAGCGTCAGGGAGTATGTATTCAGCGGACAGCATATCATCTGTTACTAAATCAGCTATTGCGTAAGAAGCGGCTATTTTCATTTCTTCATTTATGTCAGTGGCTCTGCAATCAAGAGCACCTCTGAACATTCCCGGAAAACACAGTACATTATTGATTTGATTTGGGAAGTCTGAACGTCCTGTGCCGACAACAGCAGCACCTGCTTCTTTTGCTAAATCAGGCATAATTTCAGGTGTAGGATTAGCCATTGCAAAAACTATAGGATTTTCTGCCATTGATTTTACCATTTCCTTAGTAACGATATTCGGTGCAGATACTCCTAAAAACATATCGGCACCTTTCATTGCGTCAGCTAAAGTTCCTTTTTTATGCTCTCTGTTAGTAATTGTAGCCATATACTTCTGTTCGCTGTTTAATTCCTCCATACCCTCACAAATAATACCGCATCTATCAACCATAGTGATATTTTTAGCACCGATATTGAACATATGCTTTGTAATAGCGATTCCGGCTGAACCTGCACCGTTTACAACGATCTTAATATCCTCAATTTTTTTCTTTGTAACTCTAAGTGCGTTAATCAGTGCTGCGGCAACAATTACAGCTGTTCCGTGCTGGTCATCGTGGAAAACAGGAATGTCACATTTTTCTTTGAGCTTTCTTTCAATCTCAAAGCAACGTGGGGCAGATATATCCTCAAGATTAATTCCGCCAAAGCTTCCGCTTATCATATAAATTGTGTTGACAATTTCATCAACATCTTTGGAACGAACACAAATTGGAAATGCGTCAACATCTGCAAACTCTTTAAATAAAGCACATTTGCCTTCCATAACAGGCATACCTGCCTCAGGACCGATATCACCTAAACCAAGAACAGCGGTGCCGTCTGTTACAACAGCCACAAGGTTGTTTCTGCGTGTCAGCTCAAAGCTTTTTTCATAATCCTTGTTTATTTCAAGACAAGGCTCCGCAACACCCGGTGTATAAGCTACTGATAGATCATCCTTAGTGTCGATTTTTACCCTTGATACTACTTCAATTTTTCCGTTCCACTCATAATGCTTTTTTAATGATTTTTCCCTAATATCCATAACAAACTCCTTTTTTAAAATCCTTTGATATTATAATATTATTTCCTGTATTATTCAAGTTTTATGACAATATTTTTATCATTGACAAAGTAACAAAATTCTATTAAAATACTAATGCGAGTAGATTGGACAGTTGCGGTTGAATTTTGAAAAAAATCATCCGAGGAAAGTCCGGGCCCCATAGAGCAGAACAACGGCTAACGGCCGCCGAGGGTGACCTTAGGGAAAGTGCAACAGAAAATAACCGCCGTTATCGGTAAGGATGGAAAGGTGAGGTAAGAGCTCACCGTGGATATGGAGACATATCTGACGTGTAAACCCTGTTCGGAGCAACACCGTGGTAGGATTAATCGCTTGCTCGGCGTATCCTTTGGAGGTGGCATTGAGCAGTAGTGGCAACACTCTGCCAAGATAGATAACTGTCCACGACAGAACCCGGCTTATAGATTTAGTCGCATACATTAAATAAGACCTCAAAAACGAGGTCTTATTTTGCTTTTATAAGTATTTTTTCAGCACATTTAATTCCGTCAACAGCGGCAGATACGATTCCGCCTGCATATCCTGCACCTTCTCCGCAAGGATATAAGCCTTTTATGTTTATCGACTCTAAATTATCATCCCTTGTAATTCTGACAGGGGATGAGCTTCTTGTTTCAGGGCCTGTCAGTATCGCGTCAGAATTAGCAAAGCCTTTAAGCTTTTTATCCATCTCAACAATTCCTAACCGCATTGAGTCAGTAATATATTCAGGCAGGTAATCGTCAAGCTTTGCAAAGGTTGTGCCCATTTGGTAACTTGGTTTTACACTTCCGAAGCTTTTTGAAAATCTGCTTTCAAGAAAATCACCGACTTTTTGAACAGGTGCACAGTAGTTACTGCCTGCAACAACGAACGCATTGTGTTCGATTTTTCTTTGCAACTCAATACCTGATAGGGGATGGGTGCTGTCAAAATCATTCGGTGATACACCTACAAGCAGTGCTGAGTTTGAATTTTCCTTATTTCTTGCAAATTCGCTCATCCCGTTTGTGCATATTGTGTTTTCCTCACTTGCCGCAGTAACAACCTCACCACCCGGACACATACAAAAAGTATATACGCCTCTGCCGTTACTTAAATGTGTGCTGAGCTTATAGGGAGCAGAGCCTAATCTTTCATTTCCTGCAAATGTACCAAATTGTGATTTATCTATATCCTCTCTTAAATGTTCAATTCTTGCACCGATTGAAAAAGGCTTCTGCTCAAGATAAACACCCTTGTCATATAACATTTTAAACGTATCTCTTGAGCTGTGACCGATAGCGAGTATAAGGCTTTTTGTTTCTATTATCTCTTTATTGCCGTTAGATTCAACCTCAATGCTATGCAGTACATTACCGATTGTTTTTATATTAGTAAGTTTAGTGTTAAATCTGACTTCGCCACCAAAATTAATAATATCTTTCCTAATGTTTTTTACAACAATTCTCAAATTATCAGTACCAATATGAGGCTTGCTGTTGTACAAAATTTCCTCAGGAGCGCCATGCTTGTAAAATTCCGTTAATACATTTCTTGCTCTTACATCTTTTGTGCCTGTGTTTAGCTTTCCGTCAGAGAAAGTACCTGCACCGCCTTCTCCGAATTGTATATTTGAATTTGTCTTTAACTTACGAGTTTTAATAAAATTCTCAATATCTTTATTTCTTGTATCCACATCACTGCCTTGCTCAATGATAATTGGTTTTTCACCGGCTTTTGCAAGTATAAGTCCCGCAAACATTCCGGCAGGTCCAAAGCCTATAATAACCGGTCTGTAATTTAGTGGCTTATGTTCAGGTATTTTGTATTCATAAGGTTTTACAATATTTGCTTTATTGCTTCTGCTTTTACCGATAACTTTGTTTTCATTGACGTTTAGAATTACATCAACAGTTAGGTTGAAACGTATGTCATTTTTCTTCCTTGCGTCTATTGACCGTTTGAAAATTGAAAGTTTTTCTATAGCGTTTTTGGATATTCTTAGCTCCTTGCAAACTGCATTTTTTATAGAATCATCGGAATAATTTAAATCTATAGAAAAATTACTAACTCTTATCATAAATTTTCACCTGCCAAAAAACCGCTTGCAAATGCAAATTGAAGGTTATATCCTCCGCAATCTCCGTTAATATCTATCGCTTCACCGCAAATATATAGACCTTTAATTTTTTTGCTTTCCATACTGTTTGGATTAATTTCTTTGCCAAGTACACCGCCTTTGACTACCTGTGCCTTATCAAAATCTGTGGGCCTTTTAACTTTAAATGTTAAATGGTTAACAGCATATGCAATTTGTTTTATCTCATTGTTGTTGAGTGTTGAAACTTTACGAGACAGTGGATCACCGATAGCCTCTTTGATGATATATATTCCGAGCTTTTTCTGAAAAACACCTGTAAATAAATCTTCAATTAGTCTGTTTTTAAAAATTGCTGTATGCTCTTTTACAATTTCTTCAACTTTGGTATCATTTAATTCAGGTAATAATGATACTGAAACTGTGTCTGCATCTTTAACAAAAGTTGCTAAATTAAAAACACAAATACCTGACAGAGCATTTTCGGTAAATTGTATTTCACCTGTCTCTGATTTTATCAAATTGTCGTTTCTTATAAGTGCTACTTTTCCTGTGGCTCTGATTCCTTTTAGTGCTGTCAATTTTTTGCTTACAACAGGAATAGGGCATAGGGCAGGAGATAATTCTGAAACGGTATGTCCCAAGTTTCTAAGTAAGTCAAGACCGCTTGCATCTGCACCTAACTTTTTCCCGGCCTTTGAACCGGTTGAAATAACAACTTTATTTGCAATATAATTGCCATTATCGGTTTTTACTAAAAATTTATTATTCTCTTTTTTTATTGAGAATACCTTTGTTTCGCATTGTACTTCTACCTTTAGACTTTCAAGTTTGTATAAAAGTGAATCTACAACAGCAGAAGCATGATTGGACACAGGGTAAACTCTACCTTCGCTTTCAATCTTAGAAATTAACCCATAGCTTTCTAATTCACTGATAACTCTCTTTGGCGGATAAATGCTAAAAACATTTTCTGTAAATTTAGCAAATGAACCGTGATAATTTTTTTTGTTTGCATTAATATTTGTAAAATTACATCTACCGTTTCCTGTAGAGAGCAATTTTCTCAAAATCCTGTTTTGCTTCTCAATTATTGTAATTTTTCTGTCAGGATTTTTTTCAGCAGCCTTTATTGCTGATGCGATTCCCGAAGCACCGCCACCGATAATTAATATATCTCTGTATTTATTCAATGTTAACACGTCCTAAAAAATCAGGGCGAACATTGTCCGCCCATATGTTAATATTAAAAAAGTGCACCGATTGTACCCACGCCTAATATGCTTAGTACCGCCATAATAACTCCGGCTAAAGCTACACCGCACATACAGGCGATAACACTTGTTTTAAAGTCCATATCCAAAAAGCTTGCTGCAAGGGTTCCTGTCCAAGCTCCTGTACCCGGTAAAGGAATACCTACAAACAACATAAGTGCTACAAATAGACCTTTTCCGGCTTTTGCCTGTAGCTTTTTACCGCCACTTTCTCCTTTTCTGATACAAAATCTAAAAAATTTACCGATAAATTTTTTATCCTGTCCCCAAAGCAGCACTTTTCTTGCAAAGAAGAATATAAACGGTACGGGCAACATATTACCTATACAAGCTACTATAAGGCACTGCCAGGGAGGAATACCCCAAGCTGTACCAAAGGGTATAGCTCCTCTTAATTCGATTAATGGAACCATAGAAACTAAAAATACAATCTGTCTCTTATACACATCTCCGAGCCCACGAGACGTAGAGGAAT
>CAMFQG010000058.1 GCA_945980035.1 uncultured Clostridia bacterium | reverse complement strand
AGACAGATACAATATAATCATAAATATAAAGGAGGATGTTTTTATGAAAAAAACACTTTGCGTTATCCTTGCAGCTCTTATGCTAATCGGTTGCTTATCCGTAGCTTCCGTAGGTGCTGCAACAGATACAGCACAAATTAAATTAAATGGTCAAACTAATATTTACGCTGTTGGCTCAGAGGTTGAATACACTTGTTATCTAAAGACTTCTGCAACAGTAGAAAACGGCCAGTTTACTATCAACTATCCATCAGACATTTTATCTGTTAAGGAAATCTCATTCCCTGTTGCAACAGATGCAATGTACAACTACAAGGAAAATCTTGTTGACCAGATTAAGTTTAACTTCTCTGAAGTTATGAAAGGTTATGACTTCAGTCAAGACGGTGCAGTTCTTGTAAATGTTAAATTTGATGTTGTTAAGGCAGGTGCAGGCACTATTTCTTTAATTAAAGAAGTAATGTGCAATATCAACGATATTGATATTATCGGCACTTCAACATTCGCAGAAACTCTATCTGACAGCACAGCTTGCGAGCACAAAACAATTACAACTCAGAAAGCTAAGAAAGCTACTTACTTCGCTAAGGGCTACACAGGCGACAAGGTTTGCGCAGACTGCGGTGAAGTAATTGAAGCAGGCGAATCTATCCCTGTTAAGAAGCTAAAGACTCCTAAGGTAACTGTTAAGGGCGCTAAGAAAGCTATCAAGGTTACTTATAAGAAGGTTACTGACGCTACAGGCTTCAAGGTTACTTACAAGATTGGCAAAAAGACAAGCAACAAGACCTTCAACCTAACTAAGAAAGAGCTAAAGAAAGCTAAGGTTACAAAGACTATCAAGGTTAAGAAGACAGGTAAATATACAGTAACTGTTAAGGCACTTGTTAAGTCCGGCAAGAAGGTTGCTTACTCAAATGCTACAAAGGCTGTTAAGGTTAAAGTTAAATAATAATAATATATATAATATTTCAATTCCCTTTACCAAATCGGTAAAGGGAATTTTTTTGCACAAAAGTATAGTACCACAACACCTATTTAGAATAAGAAAAGATAATATCATAAAACCATTTGCACCGTTATTTAATCCCTATTTCTTTATAGTAAAAAAGACAGCCCCAATCAAGTGACTGTCTTTTAATTTTAGTTTATTCATTTACTTCCTGTGAATCTTCTGTATCTTCTTCGGGTTCTTCAACCTCTACAAAGGTGCCGTTCATTACTGCCTCGAAATCGTCATTGTGCATTTTTTCGTGTTTAATCAGATACTGGGCAACCTGATGTAGCTTGTCGATATTTTCCTTTAACATACTTTCAGCCTTGCTGTAAGCGCCCTTAACAATATCTAAAACTATCTTGTCAATCTTAGCAGCTGTTTCCTCTGAGTAATCTCTTGAGTGCCCCATATCCTTGCCTAAGAATACCTCTCCGCTTTCCTGTCCGTAACGAACGGGACCTAACTCATCGGACATACCGTATTTTGTAACCATTGCACGCGCGGTTTTTGTAGCCTTTTCAATATCGTTTGAAGCACCGGTCGAAATGTCGTCAAGAACGATTGCTTCTGCAACACGTCCGCCAAGGCACACGATAATATCCTCTACCATTTCGTTGCGTGAGTTGTAGGATTTATCCTCACTTGGAAGTGGCATTGTGTAACCGCCAGCCATACCACGTGGTATAATTGAAATTTCGTGTACAGGGTCTTGGGTTTCGCATACGTGGAAAAGAATTGCGTGGCCTGCTTCATGATAAGCTGTCAGCTTTTTCTCTTTGTCGGACATTACCTTGCTTTTCTTTTCTGCACCAACTACCACCTTAATAGTTGCGTCCTGAATTTCTTTCATTGTGATAGCTTTTTTATTCTCTCTTGCTGCAAGCAAAGCCGCCTCATTTAAAAGATTTTCAAGGTCAGCACCTGTAAAGCCTGCAGTTGTTTTAGCTATAGTTTTAAGATTTACGTCAGGAGCAAGTGGTTTCTTTCGAGCGTGTACTCTCAAAATTGCCTCACGTCCGTTAACGTCAGGATAACTAACGATAACCTGTCTGTCAAATCGACCGGGACGCATTAAAGCAGGATCAAGAATATCAGGTCGGTTTGTAGCGGCAATCATAATTACGCCTTCGTTTGCACCGAAACCGTCCATTTCTACAAGCAACTGGTTAAGGGTTTGCTCACGTTCATCATGGCCTCCGCCTAAGCCTGCACCACGCTGACGTCCCACCGCATCAATTTCATCAATGAATATGATACAAGGTGAATTTTTCTTTGCCTGTTCAAACAAATCTCTGACTCTTGACGCACCGACACCAACAAACATTTCTACAAAATCAGAACCGGAAATTGAGAAGAACGGAACGCCTGCTTCACCAGCAACTGCTCGAGCAAGTAAGGTTTTACCTGTTCCCGGAGGTCCTACAAGGAGAACACCTTTCGGTATTCTTGCGCCCAAGGCGTTGAACTTGTCAGGATTTTTCAAAAATTCCACGATTTCCTCAAGCTCTTCCTTTTCTTCGTCTGCACCTGCAACATCATCAAAGGTTGTCTTTCGCTTCTCGTCGTTGGTATCCTTAATCTTCGCCTTGCCAAAATTCATTTCCTTGCCGCCAAGGCCGCCGGCGCTCATCTTCTTCATAATGAAGAACCAGAAAGCTACTAATATTACAATGCCTATAACCGTTGGCAACAAGCTCATTAAAAAGGAATTGTCGGCTGCTCTTACAAGGTTATATTCCATATCCTTGTTATTGTCCTCGTATTCCTTTATGTCGCTTCTGAACTCGATAGGCTCCGGAACTACACCGCTGATAACTGTTTTATCCTTATCATTAAGTGTAATTTTGATAGCACCTGTACCGTAGTTTAGTTCGTATCTTGCTACCTGTCCCTTTTGGAAATAGCCCACAAGCTCAGAAGTATCATAGGTTTTTCCCTTTGGGGCAAAGTTAAAAATCATACTTATTAACAAAATCACTACTATTGGTATTCCAATATATATCAGCAGATTTCTTGTCTTTTTCTTGTTATCCAATACTTTTCACTCCTTCAATTAGTATTGTTTATTTATGTAAATTTATTATGAATACACACTTTCCTTTAATATGCCAATATAAGGTAATGTGCGATAATCTTCTGCATAATCAAGTCCGTAGCCAACTACAAACTCGTCAGGAATAATTCTGCCTACATAGTCAACATCTATCTTAACTTTTCTGCGGTCAGGCTTATCAAGCAAGGTAGCAATCTTTACGGATTTTGCCTTTTTCGCCTTAAAGTATTTTACCATAAAATCAAGTGTATTACCTGAATCTATAATATCCTCAACAATAAGTATATCTTTGCCCTCAACTGACTGAGATACGTCCTTAACGATATTTACTGTACCTGTACTTTCAGTACCGTCTGCGTAAGAAGAAGCGACAACAAAATCTATTTTTGAATCCAATTTCATTGTCTTCATCAAATCAGCCATAAAACAAATACTGCCTTTGAGCAAACCCACCATAAGCATATCTTTATCTGCATAGTCTTTGTCAATCTTTGCGGCAATATCGCTGACAATACTGTCAATTTCCTGTTTGGAAATCAGAATTTCCTTGATGTCCTTGTGCATAACTATTCCCCTTTTATAGAAATTAAAAATCCTTTTTCGTCTTTACATAAGCTTTGGGCAGACACTCCTATTCCCTCTATCCACAAAACTGTACTCCCTTTTGCAACAAGCAAAAGGCTGTTTCTGTTTTCAGCGGGAATTTTCATCTCGTTAAACAGCTTTTTTAATGTTTTGGTAACATTTCTATGCGGAAGTGTAAAGGTGTCCCCCTGTTTGCGTGTTCGGATAACAGCGCCTTTCACGGAGCATTTATCCAAAATATTCTTGTTATTACAAGATTTTATTTCTTTTATAGAATATTCTTTGTTGTTATATGAAAAATTTAAGTTTTCGCTAAAATTAATTTCCTTAAATTTTTCAACCTCATCTGTAATTTTTATAAATCTAAGAAGATTTTGCTTACAAACTGCCCTGATATTATTCGGCAAATCAACTGCACCGCCAAGCTCAAGACAATATAAAAGCTGATTCATATGACAGCTGTTTAGCTCTGTTAAGTTTTCTTTACACAGAGAGCTTAAAACCGTTGTTTTTATACTGTTTTCAAGGCTGTTAATAATATCAATCCTATATCCATTCTCTGTCTTGATTTGGTCGATAATACTTTCTGCCTGATTGGAAATATAATTAAAGGCATTTGTAAAAATCTCTCCGTTACTACTTACGGTATATTCAAAGCTTGGATTAATTTCCTTGATTTTCGGTATAATTTCGTGACGGATTTTGTTGCGAGTATAATCGTTAGTCAGGTTAGTGCTGTCTGTAACATATTCAATGTTGTTGTCGCTACAGTATTGCTCAACCGTATCTCTGCTTACCGCAATCAACGGACGGATTATATAATCTCTTACAGGTAAAATACCGCCCATTCCTTTTAATCCTGTACCGCGAATAAGGTTAAACAAAACAGTTTCCGCATTGTCAGAGGAAGTATGAGCTGTGGCAACCTTGGCATTATACTGAATATGCAGTTTTTCAAAAAAACTATATCGTAAATTTCTTCCGCAAAGCTCTGTGCTGATTTTTTCACTTTTTGCAATTTCCCTAACAGATGCACTCTCGCAAAAGAGTCTAATATTGTTTTCATCACAAAATTTCTTTACAAAGCTTTCGTCACGCTCAGACTCTTCACCACGTAATTTGTGGTTCAGATGAGCAGCCATAACTTCAATTCCAAGCTTTTCTTTAAGTTTTATCAATGCGTGTAAAAGGGAAACCGAGTCAGCTCCACCTGAAAGGGCAACAACTACCCTATCCCCTTTTTCAAGCATATTGAATTTATTTACTGTATTTAATACAAGCGACTGTAGATTATTGCTCATCACGGTTATGCTCCACAGAAGTAAAACGCATAAATTCACCCTGCCAGTGCAGCTTTACGGTTGTAGTTTCGCCGTGACGGTTTTTGGCTACAATACATTCACCCTTATTTTGGTCAACTGCTACACCCTGCTGATCCTCAGAGTTGTCCTTGTCATAGTAGCCCTCACGATACAAAAACAGGATAATATCGGCATCCTGCTCGATTGAACCGGATTCACGAAGGTCGGAAATCATAGGACGGTGATCCTGACGTGCCTCAGCGGCACGGTTTAGCTGTGAAAGGCAAATAACGGGAACATTAATCTGCTTTGCCAACAGCTTTAGGTTACGAGTAATTTCAGATACTTCCTGTACACGGTTATCTATTCTTCTACCGCTTGTCATAAGCTGTAGATAGTCGATTACTACCAAGTCAACATTCCTTAATCTGCGTAAGCCTGCCTTAATTTCTGCCACAGTGGTGCTTGTATCGTCAAGATAAAAATCACATTTTGACAGAACGTCACCTGCAACGATAAGTCTGCTCCAGTCCTCTTCGGAAAGCTTGCCTGTTCTAAGCTTTGTACCCTGTACAAGTGCTTCCGTTGACATAAGACGGGAAGCAAGCTGTTCCTTTGACATTTCAAGAGAAAAGAAAGCCACCGTTTTCTTGACAGTTGAGGCAACATACCTTGCGATATTCAGTGCAAAGCTTGTCTTACCCATACCGGGACGAGCCGCAAGCAAGATAAGGTCGGAACGGTTAAGACCGGTGATAACTCTATCCAAATCACCTAAACCGGATGGAATAGGCTTCATACTGTCGTCCAAGTCGCTGTTCAGTACATCAAGCCTGTCAAATTCCTTTAAGATAATCTTTGACAAAGGCTCAAGTCCCTTTGTACTTCTGTCACGTCTGATATCAAAAATTTTCTGCTCGGCTGAGTCCATAAGAACTCCCGGCTCAAGCTCTCCGGAGTTAGCTTCGGAGATAATATCGTGTGCGGCAGTAATAAGTGAACGTATATCAAATTTTTCTCGGACAATTCTTGCGTATTCTCGTGCGTTGGATATGGAAGGGCAATTATTAACTAAATCCATTAAATAGGTTTTGCCTGTTGCATCGTCAAAACCCTTGTCCCTTTTCAAAGCTTCAAGTAGCGTTACAAAGTCAATATCTTTGCCAACATTGTACAAGTCAAGAATAGCAGAGTATATCAGGCGATGATTGGTAACGTGAAAATACTTTGGATCGCCTAATATGTCTATAACCTCGTTAAGCGTCTTACTGTCTAAAATCACAGCACCCAGTACAGCTTGTTCAGCCTCAGGACTGTAAGGTAGATTAAGACTGTCATATCCGGTACTAATGTTTAAATCTGCCATAATTTTCAACCTTTATGTATGATTATTCTGCGTTCTGAACCTCAATATTTATTGTTGCGCTGATTCCTGTATATAGTTTAACCTCTGCTGTGAATTTGCCAAAGGTTTTAATATCTGTTGAAAGAACAACCTTACGTTTATCCACGTTAATGCTGTACTCCTGCTTAATTGCATTGGCAATTTCCTTTGCAGTAATACTTCCAAACAGCTTACCGTTGGAGCCTGCCTTTGCTTTCATTACAAAGGTTTTTCCTTCAATTAAGCTTTTGTCGTGGTTAGCCTGTGCCTTTTGTGTAGCAATTTTATAATTCTTGCTGTCCTCGGCATTCTTATACTCATTCATTGCCTGAGCATTAGCTTCCTTTGCCAATTTCTTTGGAAAAAGAAAGTTGCGAGCGTATCCGTCGGATGCGTTTACCAATTCGCCTTTTTTACCAAGAGATTTAACATCCTGTAGTAATATAACTTTCATAATATCTATCCTTTCTGTTTATGATTTGCTTGAATCAGAATATATTTCAGTTACTAAACTGTTTATTGCTTCCTGTAGCTGATATTTTGCCTGATCATAGGTTATATTTTTAAGCTGAGCAGCAGCCATATTCTGGTGACCGCCTCCGCCTAACTTTTCCATAACAAGCTGTACATTCAGCTTGCCGTAGCTACGTGCTGAAATATTGATTGTATCATCTGTTTTAAACAATACAAAGCTTGCGTTTACGTTTGATACAGATAAAAGTTCATCCGCTGCCTGAGCAGCTATCAATCTTATATTTGGATCGTCTGTATCAGCCACAGCTATTGCACAGTTGTTTACAACCTCTGCATCGCTTACAACCTTATACTTTTCCTTATAGGTTTCAATGCTGTCAGAAAACAGTGACTTTGTTGCTACGGTATCTGCACCTTTTTTTCTAAGAAAAGCAGCTGCCTCAAATGTTCTTACACCGGTTCTTAGAACAAAGTTTTTAGTATCAAGCATTATTCCTGCAAGTAATGCCATCGCATGATTTTTCGTTATATGGGTATCGCCTAAATATGTAATAAGCTCTGTAACCATTTCCGATGTTGAAGAAGAATTTGGCTCGTGGAAAAATACAATGGAATTACTGATAAAATTAACCATTTTTCTGTGGTGGTCAATTACAACAATTCGTTTTGATTTTTCTAAAACCTCCGAGCTTTCCACAAAGTCCGGAATATGTGTATCCACAATTATCAAAAGTGTACGTGGTGAAATACTTTTTAAAGCTTCCTCAGGAACAACAAAAATATTTTCATCAAATGTGTCAATAAGGTTTGATGCCATTGAAGTTGACTTATCTACTACAATACGGCACTGCTTTTTCAGCTCTTTTTCAACAACCGCTTGAAGTCCGATAGCTGAGCCTACACAGTCAAGGTCAGAAAATCTGTGTCCCATAATATAGACGCGGTCGCTTTCAGAAACTGCACGAGTAATTGAAGTGGCGATTACACGGGTACGAACTTTATTTAATGTTTCTACACCTGCAGAAGTACCGCCGTAAAATTCATAATTTTTATCTTTCATTATAGCTACCTGATCTCCGCCTCTGCCAAGTGCCATATCCAAAGCTTTTTTCGCCTTTTGCTCACTCTCAATCAAGGTATCACATTCACAGCCGATACCGACAGAAATTGTAGCTACTCTGTTATTAAACTTTATAGTATGGATTTCCTTTAAGATTGGAAATTTCAGGGATATTTGCTTGTCAAGACTTGACTTATCAAATATCATCATATATCTGTTTGAGGGCAATTTCTTAAACAAAGCATTATTCTCATTTGCATAGTGCAAAAGCTTTGTTTCCAACGTCAGCATAACTCTTGCGCTTTCTTCTTCACTGTCATTTGCAAACTCTTCAAAATTGTCAAAAACAAACAATGCAACAGATTTTCTTGTTTCTGCGTATTTTTTACTAATCTCTTTATAGTAGGTATTATCGTAGTAAAAACATATATATCCCTCAGAAGCCTGAGTACAATATACAGTGTACTGCTTTCCGTCAAAGTTAATATCAAAACCCTCTCCGTCGGAAACGTCCTCTATATTATTAGAGCCGATAAAGGTTGAAATATTATCATTAACAGGATTTCTGCCCATACACAGCTGTTTTTTGAAACGCATATTTGTCCAGAGAATATCACCGAATTTGCCCACTACCGCCACAGGCATTTTAAATCTTTCAAGATATGATTGGTTGATGTCTGTAATATTGGAAATAGAATTAGATATAGTTTTTATCATATATTTCTTAAATCTGATAGACCAAATCAGCACTATTGCAATACTCGCTGCAGCTACACAAAGCTCAACAATACTTACAATGGGGTTGTAATAATAGGTAACAACCGCCATAGCAAGCATTACAACAGAAAAGATTATAAAAAACGGTGATAGTGTCCAAACTCTTTTTCTCATAATAAACCTAACTTAAAATTAAACTTCCTGTAAAATCGGTAAAATCATAGGACTGCGACGTGTTTTCTGAGCAATCAGCTTTGCCACGTCGTCCTTAATACGGTTTTTGATAATGCCCCATTCGTGAACATTCTGTTCAGCACATTCCTCAAGAATATTTAGGCATTTTTCTCTTACTTCATCTAAAAGCTCTTCGCTTTCTCTTACATATACAAAGCCTCTTGAAACGATATCGGGACCGCTGATAACGTGTCCGTCATATACGTCAAGGGATGCAACTATTATAATCAGACCATCCTGTCCGAGGTGCTTTCTGTCACGAAGGACTATTGAACCAACGTCACCGACACCAAGCCCGTCAACAAACACCTTGCCTGAGGGAACCGGTGGCAGCTCTTTCATATACTTTTCGTTTACCTCAATCTGACTGCCAATGTCACCGATAAAGATATTCTTTCTGTCCCAACCAAGTGACTGGGCAAGCTCTGCATTTTTCCTAAGGTGCTTTTGTTCACCGTGAACGGGAATAAAATACTTTGCATTTACAAGCTTTTGAAGGATTTTCAACTCCTCCTGACAGGCGTGTCCGGAAACATGAACGTCATACATTGACTCATAAATAACCTTACAGCCCCGCTTTAGCAACTCGTCCACAACATTGCCTACAGTCTTTTCGTTGCCGGGAATCGGATTAGCTGAGATGATAATAAAGTCACCCTCGCCTACCATAACCTTTCTATGGTCTGAATATGCCATTCTTGAAAGTGCAGACATAGGCTCGCCCTGACTTCCTGTTGTAATCAGTACAATCTGGTCGGGTGTGTATCTGTCAAGCATATCAATATCTATGATTATATTGCCGGGCGCTGTAAGGTACCCAAGCTCCTTTGCCACATTCATATAGTTAACCATAGAACGTCCTGAGAAAGCAACCTTTCTGCCGTACTTCTCGGCACAGTCTATAATCTGCTGAACTCTGTTTACGTTTGACGCAAAGGTAGCAATAATAATCCTGTCCTTTTTTGCCTCACTGAAAAGGCTGTCAAGGCTTTGAGAAACCTTTTGCTCGGTAGCAGTGTATCCGGGACGTTCTGCGTTTGTACTCTCGCACAGAAACGCAAGCACACCCTCCTGTCCCAAACGTGCAAATGATGGCAAATCAATCATATCTCCCACAAAGGGAGTACAGTCAATTTTAAAGTCACCCGAATGAAGTACAATACCGCCGGGAGTATGAAATGCTATTGAAACTGCATCAGGGATAGAGTGATTTACGTGGATAAACTCAGCCTCGATACAGCCAAGCTTTACCTTTCCCCCTGCATTTACTACATTCAGCTTGGCTGAATTGTAAAGGTTATGCTCCTTTAATTTATTACCTAACAATCCTATTGTTAAAGGCGTACCGTAAATCGGAATATTAAACTTAGACAGTAAATAGGGTATTCCGCCGATATGGTCCTCGTGACCGTGGGTTAATACTACACCCTTAACTCTGTCTATGTTTTGCTCAATATAGGAAAAATCCGGGATAACTAAATCTACACCAAGCATATCTCCGTCAGGAAAAGCCATTCCGCAGTCAAGTATTACAATATCTCCCTCACATTCAAAAAGGGTAATATTTTTGCCGATTTCATTTAAGCCTCCAAGAAACGCAATCTTAACCGACGGTTTATTTTCCACTACTCTCGGCTTATACTTTTGAACTTTTCTGCGCTGAACATTCTTGTTATTATTTGAAAGCTTTTTCTCTGAAACCGAACGTCTATTTGGTTTTCCGCTGTAATAATTCTTTGTTCGCTTATTATCTGCTTTCACAAATTTACCTCCATTTTAAAATTATGTATAACGATAATTAAACAGTAAGAAATTTTCTGTGTAAAATTCCTAATTATATCTGTAAAAATTATCGCAAAACAAGGCAAAAATCCGCTATTTTGCCTATTGTACTAATATAAATATTCATTATATTGTAACTTATCCTGTCTCCTATACACATCTCCGAGCCCACGAGACGTAGAGGAATCTCGTTT
>CAMFQG010000057.1 GCA_945980035.1 uncultured Clostridia bacterium | reverse complement strand
TAACGGTGATTATCCATTCAAATCTCCGGTTCAAATTTATGTAGAGGCGGTCAACAGAGCCGGCTTGGTTGATTTATTTATTACCGCAGAGTTTGACTTTTTTACTCATTGCGACAGGTGCTTTACCGAAACCACAAAGCACTTTATATTTAATTTTAACCATAAGTTAGCCGTTGAACTGATGGACGAAGAAAACGACGATTATATTGAAACTCCGGATTATCAGCTTGAAATTGACGATCTTGCAATTTCTGATATTTTGCTGGAATTACCAAAAAAGTTCCTGTGCAAGGACGATTGCAAAGGACTGTGTCAGAAATGCGGTCAAAATCTCAATGAGGGCGAATGCAGTTGCCACAAAGCACCTGTTGACCCAAGACTTGATATCCTTAAACAGCTTATTGACTAAACATAAATCACAAGGAGGAAATTATTATGGCAGTACCTACCGGAAAAACTTCTCACAAAAGAAAAAGCACAAGACGTTCAGCTGTTTACAAGCTTGACGCTCCTGCTCTTACAACTTGCCCAAACTGTGGCGCTTTAACAGCTCCTCACAAGGCTTGTACAACATGTGGTATGTATAAGGGCAGACAGGTTGTTGTTAAGGACGACGCAACAGCAACAAAGTAATTTAAACAACAAGTTGGGCGGACAGTTTTTCTGACCGCCCTATTGTTTTATGGCTATTGTGCAATATTTGGGGGAAATTAAGTTTTGCAAGCTTCCTTTACACAAGGGAGCCTACGGTCGGGCAGAAAAGTCATATGTTTAGACAAACCTATCTACTCGACCGCAATTTTCCATTTTCCATTTTCAATTTTCCATTTTTTGGGGGCTCAGTATGGCGGTTACAATTAAAGATGTTCAAAAATCAAGCTGTGCCTACAAAAAGGGCATAGCCCCGGGAGATGTCTTGATTTCCATTAACGGCAACGAAATTGTTGACGTGCTTGACTATAGATTTTATCAGGTAAACAGCAAGCTTGAGTTGATAATTAAAACATCTAAAGGCGATACTAAAAAGGTGAAAATCAAAAAACAGGAATATCAGGAATTAGGACTTGAGTTTGACAGCTACTTAATGGACAAGGAACATTCCTGCCGAAACAAGTGCATTTTCTGTTTTATTGACCAGTTGCCAAAGGGTATGCGTGATACCTTGTACTTCAAAGACGATGACAGCCGACTGTCATTTTTGTTTGGCAATTATATCACTCTCACAAATCTTACTGAGCACGAAATCAGCAGAATTATCAAAATGCACATTAGCCCTATTAATGTTTCCGTTCATACTACAAATCCTGAATTGCGTTGCAAAATGATGAATAACCGCTTTGCGGGACAGGCATTAGAAGCGTTAAGACGCTTTGCAGATGCAGGGCTCAGTATTAACTGCCAGATTGTTGCCTGTCCCGGAATAAACGACGGCGACGAATTAAGAAGGACTGTTGAGGACCTTGAAAAACTGAATGTTGAGTGTGTGGCTGTAGTGCCTGTAGGCTTGACAAGATACAGAGAGGGCTTGTATCCTCTTACCCCTTACAATAAAGAAACAGCCTCACAAACCCTTGATATTATTGAGGAATACGGAAATAAATTTAAAGAAAAATACGGCAGACGTATTGTGTATGCCGCTGATGAGTTTTATATTAAGGCAGGCAGAAATATTCCAAATCCTGATTATTACGAGGGCTATCCTGCTTTGGAAAACGGTGTGGGACTTGTTGCATTGTTAAAAGAAGAAGTGGAATTTGCTCTTGAGGATTATGAAACGGACAGCAACCTTAACCATAGAGTAACTGTTGCCTGCGGTGAGTGTACCTATGAGCATTTAAAAAATACCCTTTCACTTATTAATACGAAGTTTCCTAATATAGAGATTAATGTATGTAAGATTAAAAACAACTTTTTCGGCGGAGAGATTGACGTAACAGGACTTGTAACAGGTCAGGATTTAATCGCCCAATTAAAGGGTAAGGATTTAGGGGACAAGCTTATTATCCCTTCCTGTATGTTAAGATTTGAGGGGGATATTTTCCTTGACGACACTTCCCTTGATGACGTTGAAAAAGAATTGAATATAAAAGTATGTGTTTCTGATAACAGCGGAGATATGCTTGTGTCGGAAATTATTAAAAAGGACTGATAATATGGCAAAGCCTGTAATTGCAATAGTAGGCAGACCCAATGTTGGTAAATCTACATTATTTAACAAATTAATAGGACAGCGTCTTTCAATCGTTGACGATACTCCCGGTGTTACAAGGGATAGAATTTTCGGCGAGCTTGAGTGGCAAAACCGTAAAGCGGTGATAATTGATACCGGCGGTATAGAGCCAAAGTCCGATGATGTTATTTTATCTCAAATGCGCAGACAAGCTCAGCTTGCCATTGATATGGCAAACGTGATTATTCTTGTAACAGATATGAAAACCGGTCTTGTGGCAACGGATTTGGAGGTTACCCAGATGCTCCAAAAATCAGGCAAACCTCTTGTTTTGTGCGTAAACAAGTGCGACTCTGTAGGCGAGCCCTCTCCTGATTTTTATGAGTTTTATAACCTGGGCGTAGGCGATCCTGTTCAGGTATCCGCTGTTCACGGTCACGGAACAGGCGACTTGCTTGACCAAGTGTTTGAGTATCTTCCTGAGGATGATGAAGCTGACGAGGACGAAACAATAATCAATGTTGCGGTAATCGGCAAGCCTAACGTGGGAAAAAGCTCCTTGATTAACTATATCACAAAGCAGGAAAGAAGCATTGTTTCAAATATTGCCGGCACTACAAGGGACAGCATTGACTCAAAGGTAGTTAATAAATTCGGAACATATAATTTCATTGATACAGCAGGATTGCGCAGAAAAAGCAGAATTGACGATAACATAGAAAAATACAGTATTTTAAGAGCTAAGATGGCTATTGAACGCAGTGATGTATGTGTTATTATGATTGATGCGGAAATCGGTTGCACCGAGCAGGATACAAAGGTTGCCGGTCTTGCTTTAGAGGCAGGAAAGGCTTGCGTAATAGCTGTTAACAAATGGGACGCTATTGAGAAAAACGACAAGACTATGCAGAATTTCAAGAAAAGAATTGCGACGGATTTTGCATTTATGTCTTGGGCTCCTACTGTTTTTATTTCTGCAAAGACAGGAATAAGAA
The DNA here is from genome assembly GCA_945980035.1 of uncultured Clostridia bacterium. Taxonomy (GTDB): domain Bacteria; phylum Bacillota; class Clostridia; order Oscillospirales; family Acutalibacteraceae; genus Ruminococcoides. Next base: position 7,748 of record CAMFQG010000057.1, on the reverse strand, counting down.
TAGACAACCTCTTTACTTTGATAAACACAGTTGCCGCAAATAACGCAATGCGTGTTCGCACAGGTGTGTTAAACGAGCTGTTGGCTCAGGCTACCACTCGTGTTCAACCGCCTACCGATAAGGGCAAACGTCTAAAGATTTTCTATATGACTCAGGCTTCCACAAAGCCACCCACAATTGTCAGCTTTTGTAACAAAGCGGAGCTGTTTCATTTTTCATATCAGAGATATTTGGAAAACTGCATACGAAACACCTTTGCTATGGAGGGAACTCCTATACGTATGATTGTAAGAGAGAGGGGAGAAAAGTAAATGGATTATATGACATTTATTCAAAACAACTGGTATATTGCACTTATATCCTTTGTTATTGCGTACCTTTTAGGCAGCATTAATACAGCGGTAATTGTGACGAAAATAGCAACAAAAGGAAAAAAGGACATCAGAGAAATGGGCAGTGGTAACGCAGGCTTTACCAATGTTCTTCGTTCAGTAGGAAAAGTACCTGCTATATTTACCATAGTGTGCGATTTGCTGAAGGCAGTTGTTGCGGTCTTATTAGGCGGATTGTTGTTCTCTGTTATGAATATGGGAAATTTGTCACCCCAAAGCATTATAATGATAGGCGAATACCTGTGCGGATTTTTCTGTATTTTAGGTCACAGCTATCCTGTTTACTTTGGGTTTAAAGGCGGTAAGGGAATAGTTACTGCCGCAGGTATGATGCTTATTGCCGACTGGCGAGTATTTGTGCTTATTTTAACAACCTTTTTGATTATTTTCCTTATTTCAAGAATCATCTCACTTGCAGATATTATCTGTGCTTGTATGTTCCCTGTATATACTTTTATTGTAACATTTTTCTTTGACCATATGGGTAAAGGCCACTCAATGCTTTTCGTGCTTATTTGTACTGCTGCGGCATTTGGTATGGGATTGTTCGTGGTGATTAAGCACAAGGATAATATCAAAAGACTTTTAAATGGCGAGGAAAAGAAAATTAAGGCAAAGAAATAAATACATAGTATTGAAAAAATATGTCAAAAGTAGTAAAATAGTACCGTAGAAATCTACGGTGCTATTTTTGGTTTCATATGATGTTATGTTGATTTTACAGGAGGTAAAAAGATGGATTGTATATTTTGTAAGATTATTGCAGGGGAAATTCCGTCAAAAAAAATATATGAGGACGACAGAATTTTAGCATTCCACGATATTGAGCCACAGGCTCCTACTCACGCAGTTATTATCCCAAAGGAGCATATTGAAAGTGCAAATGCTCTGAACAGTGATAATGCAGAGATTGTAGCATATATCTTCTCAAAGATTCCTGAAATTGCAAAAACACTGGGACTTGAAAAGGGCTATCGAGTTGTAAACAACTGCGGTCCGGACGCAGGTCAAACAGTTTTCCATATCCATTTCCACTTGATGGGCGGAGATGTTTTGGGAAAGATGGCATAGGAGGAAATTATGGCTACATATAAAATGACAATAGCAGGATGTGAGCGTGATTTATTGCTGTGTCCTGTCAGCGATTCTCTTGATATTGCGGCTTTTATTATGTTTGGTGATGTAGAAGTTACCGAGGCTGCCGCAAGTGAGCTTTTGAAAAAATGTCCCCAGCACGATATTCTCATTACCGCTGAGGCTAAGGGTATTCCGCTTTGCTATGAAATGGCAAGACAGGAAAAGGGTAATTATATAATTGCCCGTAAGGGTGTTAAGGTTTATATGCCTGATCCAATCAGTGTTGACGTCCGCTCCATTACAACTGCCCGTGACCAAAAACTGTTTTTAGGCAGTGACGATGTTGAAAAGCTCAAGGGCAAGCGAGTGTTAATAGTTGATGATGTTATTTCAACCGGTGAAAGCTTAGAGGCTCTTAAACAGCTTGTGGAAAAGGCACAGGGTAACATTGTAGGTATGGCGGCTGTTCTTGCAGAGGGAGAAGCTGCTGACCGTGATGACATTATTTTCTTAGAAAAACTCCCTGTTTTCCCAAAATAATTATTAAAGGATATTTGTTATGAAACGATTGTTTGCGTGTATAGGTTTATCTTTACTTTCGGCGCTGACAATCGTTTTTTATTTTGGCATATTTGGCTCGGTTTTTCTGCTGGTTATGGCTGTTGGCATTATGGGAGCAGGGCTGTTTCTGAAGAAATATGCAGATAACAGAGCTATGCTTGTCACCGTTGCAGTGGTTCTTGTTCTGGGTTGCGGTTATTCTAACCTTTACACAGGACTGTACTTTATTCCTCAAAGCGAGGCTTATGACGGAAAAACCGTAACTATTGAGGCAAAGGTAGAAGCTCCGCCATATCATAACTACAGCTACTGCTACGATTTATCTGCTACTGAAATTGACGGAGAACAGAAAAATATCAAACTGCTTTTAAAGACACCAAATGAGCTTGATGTTGATTACCAGGATACTATAAAATGCACTGTAAATCTAACAAGGTGCGACAACGATTACTACAAATCAAAGGGATATTTATATACGGCAAAATCTGAAAATTACTATCTTGAATATGAAGCGGTAAAGGCTGAAACAAGGGACTTTTTATATTACACAAATCAGGTAAAGAAAAGACTGCTGCACTCAATATCTACCGTAATTCCCGGGGAAGAGGGACAGCTTTCCAGAGCTGTGGCATTGGGGGATAAATATGTTATGTCCGGGAATTTGCGAAGAAGCTTCTCAAATTCAGGGTTGAGCTATTTAATTGTGGTGTCAGGACTGCATATGAGCATATTGGCAGGCTTTGTGTTAATGCTCTTTAGAAAAGCACCTGCCACTATACCCTTTAACATTATAAAATCCATAATATTAATAGGGTTGATACTGTCGTTTATGCTTATAACAGGCTTATCTCCGTCTGTTGTAAGATCCGGAATAATGATAGTGATTACGTTTATAGGCGGTCTTTTCAGGAGAAAAAGCGATTCTCTTAACAGCTTGGGTGTTGCAGCTATTGTGTTGACTGTTTTGAATCCTTACGCAGTAGGCGATGTGGGACTTTTGTTTTCCTTTGCATCTGTTGTGGGAATTATAGTTATATATCCCAAAATTATGAATTATATTGACTCCAAGCTTGGAAGTTATAATCTCTACAGAGTTTTCGGAAGATATATAATTGACCCGCTGTCACTGTCTTTTTCCTGCGTGTTATGCGTTACGCCTATATCTCTGATGTACTTTGGCACTTGCAATCCTATTGTGTTTATAGTTTCATTATTTGTAACCGCCCTAATCAGCGTACTGCTTATATGTACACTTTTTTGTGCGGTGTTGTGGCTTGTACCCTTTTTACAGGGCTTTGCTTATGCCTTTGGACTTATATCATACTTTGTGGGAAAAGCCGTAATCTTGATTGTGGATATAAGCGGTAAAATTCCATTTACAAAAATCACCGCTGACCCAAGCTATGTTCGACCGTTTCTCCTTGTGTTCATTCTTTCTGTGGGTATAGCAATGCTCTTTAAGAACAGAGCTAAACTGCTTAAATATGTAGTGACAATATTTATGATAGTTGCAGTTTTAAGCTGGGGCTGTGTTCGGCTTATCAACTACGATAAGCACGTTATGAGTGTTTACAACACAGGAGACGGCTTAACTGCGGTGATAAGACAGCATGGCAAGTGTGTGGTTTTGTCCTGTGGCGGAGACACGCAATTTACTACCGATACTATAAATCGGCTGAACTATTCCAATGATAAAATTTCTATGTTGGTTGTGCCAAGCACAAGCGGTTATGACAGCAGATATGCAAAGGAAATATTAACTGAATTTGACGTAGAAGCAGTTATGTTGTATTATAAATATACAACAAACGAAAAGGTATTCAGGCTTGCAAATGAATGTAAAAACTGTTATAAATTTACAAACGGCGATGAAATAACCGTCAATTTGCCCGGTGGTGTAAAGGATAGAATAATTTGCAACAGCAACCGTAGCTGGCAGTATGTTTATAATAAAAATGTCAGTGTTCTGTTTGCTCCGAAAAACGGAGATGTAAAAGCTATACCTAAAAAATACCGCAGTGCAGATGTGCTTGTGGCAAGCAGTGAGTTACACAACTACAATCTGTTAAGGTGTGATAATATTGTTTGGACTTCTTCAAAAGAGGTGCCTAAATACTATTTGAACGCAGTGTCTGTAACGGACGGCACTGTTGATATAAATTTTGATTAAGGAGGTTTAATTGTGGCAGATGTAACACGAAAAGAATTAAAAAAGCAAATTAAAGACAAAGCTTTCAGCAATATTTATCTGCTTTACGGACAGGAAAAAATGTACGTAAAGGCTGATACACAGCTTCTTGTTACTAAGCTGATGGGCAAAGAACCTCCTGAATTTAACTACCACAGCTTTAAGCGTGATATTTCAATAGATGAAATTGCTGTGGCTGTTCAGGTAGTACCTTTCTTAAGCGAATATAATTGCGTCAAGGTGTCTGACCTTGATTTTAACGATATGGTAAAAGCCGATTTTGAAAAGTTTATGGCCGTCCTTGAGAATATTCCCGATACCACTGTTCTTATCATTACTATGCCTACCCTTGAGCAAAATCCTAAAAGTCTTGGTGCGAATTTTACAAAGGTGCTGAAGCTTGTGCAAAAGCTGGGTACTGTCTGTGTTATGAATCAGGAAAGCGATATTTCTCTTGCACGACAGATTGTAAAATGGGCAGACAGCAGAGGCATCAAAATAGAACAGGCTGATGCCTATAAAATTCAGGAGTATGTGGGCTTTGACTTAAATGCCATAAAAAATGAGCTGGATAAGCTGTGTAATTATGTAGGGGATGACGGCTACATTACCACAGAGCAGGTTGAATTTCTTACAACAAAAAGGCTTGAAGCAAATATATTTAACCTGACCGATGCTATTATATCCGGAAACGGCACAAAAGCATTTGAAATACTTGACGTGCTGTTTTATCAGAAAGAAGAGCCTACCGATATTGTCAACGTAATCAGCCTTGCATATATTGACTTCTACAGAGTGCGTGTTGCCGTTGAATGTGGAATACCAATGAAAGAAATTGCAAAGGACTTCGGATACGGTAAACGTGAATTTGTTTTAAATAAAGCAGTATCGAAAATCAAAAAAGTATCTACAACGGCTCTCCGTGAAAGCCTTGATGAAATTGTCAGCGTAAGTGCAAAGCTAAGGAGCGTTTCTGCAAACAGACGTATTTTGACAGAAACCTTAGTAGCTAAATTGCTTATGCTTTCCGCTAAAGGAGAATAGAATTGATAAGTGTTAAGGAAGCCATAATCGTAGAGGGCAGATATGACAAAATAAAGCTGTCCTCAATAGTTGATACTCCTGTAATAGAAACTAACGGTTTCAGAGTTTTTAAGGACAAGGAAAAGCAAAATCTTATTCGCAGTATTGCTGTGAAAAGAGGAATATTGATACTTACAGACAGCGACAGTGCAGGCTTTGTTATAAGAAACTTTCTAAAAGGTGCAGTGCCTGCAGATAAAGTAAAGCACGGATATATTCCACAGCTTTTAGGCAAGGAAAAACGCAAGGCGGAAAAGTCAAAAGAGGGCTTTTTAGGAGTAGAGGGAGTAAGTGAAACAATAATAATAGACGCAATTAGGAAAAGCGGTGCGACTATTCTCAATGAGCAAAGCTGTGGCAAAGCAGGGGGAATTACTAAGGCTGATTTCTATGAATTGGGATTAAGCGGAAGAGAAAATTCGTCAATGTTACGCAAGAAGATTTTAAAGAAAATGAATATGCCCTCCTACTTAACAGCCAATGGAATGATAACAGCAATGAACTGTTTATATTCTTTTGAAGAATTAAAAGAAATTGTAAATACTATAGATAAATAAAATCACCTTATTTGAAAACAATAAATAAGGTGATTTTTTATGCTTAAAAAATATTCTGCATTGTTTGTGTTAGGCGGTATTGCCTATGGCTTAATCGAAATATTGTGGAGGGGCAAAACCCATTGGTCAATGGTTATAACCGGTGGCTCATGCTTTGTAGCACTGTTTGAGGTTTTCTCTAAAATCAAAGAAAAGTCGATGCTTGTCAAATGTATTTTGGGTAGCTTCATAATAACCCTGTATGAATTTTGCTCAGGCTGTATATTTAATCTGTTGCTAAAGCTGAAGGTGTGGGACTACTCCGATATACCTTTTAATATAAAGGGACAGGTTTGTATTTTGTATTCATTTTTATGGGGATTGCTGTGCGTTCCTATAAATTATGTATGCAGAAAATTAATGGATAATTGATAATGGATAATGGATAATGAAAATGACGTGAAGAAAAATTCATAAATGATTTAACTTATTTTCCCGACCAAATTTATATACCGCCTTTGGCGGTTGCTGATACGGCCGGGCGGAAAAATATACTAATTACACAAACCTATCAGCTCCACCATAATTTTCTACTTTCAATTTGAGTTTCTTTATTCCTCTTCCTGTTTTTGCTCTATAAACACATCAACTGCAATAATTCTCTGGCTGTTTACCTGCTGAACTACAAATTTAATGTTCTCAAAAACAAAGTGCGCCTTCCGTCGCGGAATAGTAGCAAAATGCTCCAAAACAAATCCGCCTACGGTGACTGCGTCTGTTTCAACGTCATCAGGGTCAATTTGTGCAATTTCAAAGAGATTTTCCAAAGGCATATCACCGCTGACGATATATTGGTTGTCGGAAATTTTAGTGAAATCATTTTCAATTTCTTCGTCCTCATCCCAAATATCGCCGACAATTTCCTCAAGCAAATCTTCCATTGTAACAATACCTAACGTACCGCCGTATTCGTCGGTAACTACAGCTATGTGAAGTCTTTTACGCTTGAAATCGCTGAGTATTTTTGAAAGCTTTTGGTTGTTGAATACAAAGTAAGGCGTCTGAATAAGCTTACCTATATTCGGCTCAACTCCATTGGCTAAATCCTCTAAGTAATCTCTTGTGTGGAGAATACCTATAATGTGGTCGATAGTATCCTTGTAAACAGGAATTCGGGAGTATCTGCTTTCGATGATGATATGCTTTAGCTTTTCAGGGCTGTCCATTATATCTATGGCAGTCATATCTACACGAGGTGTCAATACTTCAAGGACGGTTTTATCGTCAAAGTCTAAAACGGACTGTACCATTTCACTTTCGTCCTCTTCTAAAACGCCTTCGCCCTCAATGTTTTCCACAATTTGCTTTAGCTCGTCCTCAGTAACGGAAGGTTGCTCAGCCTTTGAGCCTGCGATTTTTATGGCAAATTCCTTTAGCTTTACAAAGAGAAAAACTATAGGAGTCAGGATAATCATTAAGAATTTAAGTGTTCCTGCTGTGTTCAGGGAGTAAGCCTCACAATGCTCCTTTGCAAGACATTTCGGTAATATTTCTCCAAAGGTAAGAACAAGCAGTGTGGTTGCACCGGTTGCAATAGCAGGGCCCACATCGCCAAACAGGTTGAAGCAAAATACGGTGGCAAGTGCGGAACATCCAAGATTAACAATATTGTTGCAAATTAATATAGTAGTCAGTGCTTTATCAAAATTGTTTGAAATATATAAAGCAGTTTTGGCTTTTTTGTTGCCGTCTTCTGCGTAGCTTTGCAGTCGAATTACATTTACAAAAGAAAAGGCAGTTTCTATTGAACTAAAGAATGCAGACAACAAAATACATAGAATAATTACTATAATTTGCCATATACTATCGTCCAAAAATTATCACTCCGTATATTAATATATGATATAGCAT
>CAMFQG010000056.1 GCA_945980035.1 uncultured Clostridia bacterium | reverse complement strand
AGATTCCTCTACGTCTCGTGGGCTCGGAGATGTGTATAAGAGACAGATTTAAACAATAACAAACCCGCCAATATCATATAATTTTTCATTACTTAAACACACGATATTTTTATTATGTTTATGCAGAAAATCGGTTATTTTCTCACCCTCAGGGTGTTTCATAATATCCCCTGTGAAATACACTGCGTTGTCATAACAAAAACAACAACCGCCGATAAATCCATAATCAACACCCTTTAAATGAATACTTCCATTTTTTATCAGCAACCCCTCTACCCCATTGGATGTCATTGAATTAAAAATTCCAACATCCGCTGTAATGAAACAGTTATCTATTAATGCTGTAGCACACTTTGTATATCCCTGGGATACATTTATTATCTCAATGTTATTTTCATTGCAGAATTTTGTTACAGAAGTGTCGATTCCCTTATTATTACAAAACAATTTGTTATTCACATACACAGCGTTTAACAGCACATTATTAGGATATATTTGTCCTATTTTTCTCTCAGTTACAATAATTTGTTTTTCAAAAGCAGATAATTTATTCTTTAATTCTTTACATTCATTTAAAACAAACAATGTATCTTCAATTTTTAAGCACTGCATATCTGCGTGTCTTTTTTCAAAATCATATAAGATTTCATTATTGTCTGAGGGTATTACGTTAAAACCGTGTTTTTTGACTTCATCAACCAAATTTGGGAATTCCGTTGACATTATTACATTAATCAATCAGCACCTCAAAAGCTTGTCTAATGTTTTTAACTCCGATTACATCTACACCTTGATTATCAATGCTTTTTGCATTGTGATAAGGAATAACAATTTTAGTAAAGCCAAGTCTTACAGCCTCATTAATTCTCTGCTGAACCTGGGATACCGAACGTATTTCACCGGCTAAGCCGATTTCACCAAAAGCTATGGCATAATCAGAGATTTTAACATCCTTTAAGCTACTTATAAGTGCCATACAAATCGCTAAGTCAGCCGCACGTTCATCAATTCTGAAACCACCCACAATATTTACATAAGCATCATAATTAGATAAATAGTATCCTGCACGTTTTTCCAAAACAGCAATAAGCAGAGCTAATCTGTTGTAATCAAAGCCTGTACACATACGTCTTGGATTGCCGTAACCTGACTGAGTAACAAGTCCCTGAACTTCTGCTAAAATCGGTCTTGTGCCCTCTAATGAGCAGGTAACACATGTACCCGATACATTTGTAGGTCTTCCGGATAAAAGCATTTGAGATGGATTTTCAACCTCTGTAAGGCCTTTATCTGTCATTTCAAATACACCGATTTCGTTGGTAGAACCGTATCTGTTTTTAACTGCTCGGAGGATTCTGCAAGACATCTGTTTATCACCCTCAAAGTATAAAACAGTATCAACAATATGCTCCAGCACCTTTGGACCGGCTATAGAGCCCTCTTTATTAACGTGCCCTACCACAATTACAGGTATATCCAAGCCTTTTGCCGAACGCATAATTACATTCGTACATTCTCTGACTTGAGTAATACTGCCTGCAGAAGACGTTAACTCTGACAAAGTCATAGTTTGAATAGAATCAATCATCACTAAATCAGGCTTTATACTGTTAATTTGCTCAGTTATTATCTCAACATCAGTTTCTGTCATTAACAGAAGATTATCATTATTTACTCCTAATCTGTTCGCTCTTAGCTTTAGCTGGCGTAGAGATTCCTCGCCTGATACATACAGAATTTTAATATCAGTCAGCTTGTGACAGATCTGCATCAAAATTGTTGACTTACCGATTCCGGGATCGCCCCCTAATAATATAAGGCTACCCTTTACGATTCCTCCCCCTAACACACGGTTAAGCTCACAAAATCCTGTATCAAAACGCACCTCGTCTTCCATAGATATTTCAGTTATGTTTTTAGGAAATGAATGTTTAGTATTTATTGTTTTAGACGCAGAAACACTTTTAACAGTATTTTTTATTTCCTCGTTCATTGTATTCCATTCACCGCATCCGGGACACTTGCCAAACCATTTTGGGCTTTCGTATCCACATTCACTACATATATAAACACTCTTGATTTTCGCCATATCAAAACCTCATTTATTAATATAATTCAAAAATCCTACAAATATTGAATAGGCAATTTTTCTTTGATATTCTTTATCTTTCAATAAATTTGCTTCATTAACATTTGATATAAAACCACATTCAACAATAACTGATGGCACCGTTGAGTTGTAAAGCAAATATATATCCTTTGTAGTTTCTTTACATTCTCTTTTATTAAGCGGCTGAACAAAATTGCAAACGGCATCTTTTATAGATTCAGCTAAAACAGAGCTGTCCTCATTATTACCTGAATAAAATATTTGAGTACCGTAATACTGTTCTTGCGGAAATTTATTTTGATGAATACTTATTACAACATTGTTTTCGTTCTGATTGAAAATTGCAAGTCTGTTTTTCATATCAGAAACCTTCCGTGAAGAAATACTATCTCCCTCAGTATTTATCATAGAATCGTCTTTTCTTGTCATAACTACGTTAAATCCTGAAGCCTTAAAAATATTTGCTAATTCTTTTGTGATGGACAGATTAATATCCTTCTCCACGATATTATTTGCCACTGCTCCTCCGTCTTCTCCGCCGTGCCCTGCATCCAACACAATTGTAACATCACTGCTTGAATTTGTGTTTGCAGTGATAAATTTTTCCAAATTACTAAAAGCAAGCACTATGAGAACAATATACAATAAAAACAAAAAAGCAAATACTACGTAATAAATATTCTTAATAAAATTCATACTCTCACCAATAAATTGTATGAGAGTATGAAAAATATATTACTTATCCTGCAAGGTGAATAATTAGATAATATACATTACCGCTTTTGTTAATTCCTACACCCATATTTCTAAACTTTCCTGCAGCTTCTTTATTCTCTTCTAAGAGTATATCTCTGTCCTTTTGAGATTTTAATAAAGCATCAACTAGTATATCAGCTATTTCTTCTTGATTGTAACTATTATTCTTTGTATCAAGAGTTACTATATGCTCAGAAAGATAATAATCATCAGGGTTTAGTTTATAATAATCAGTTAAAATTGTGTACCATTTTCTGCCGTCGGGACGTGTATTTGAAACATTGTCAACAATTTCAAGAGAACGTCCGTATGCACAGTTGGATAAAGCATCGGAAATATGATAATATCCTAAATTAGCATTTTTTCTTGCTTCATTAATTCTGTTTTCGATATGTGCTTTCATATCCAAACATTCAGAGGGTTGTGTAGGAATTGTTTGTGTTGTAGGCTTTGTTGTGACCGTTACAGTTGTTTGAACGGTATTGGTTTCAGCTGTTTCAGTCGCTCCTGTACTGCTTGGCACTGATTCTGTAGGTTGAGTTGATACAGATTCAGTAGGTTCAGTTGAAGCAGTAGGGTTAGTACCGTAAGGCTCTGTTGGCGCAGTTGACGGAATAGTATTCGTCGATTCAGGATTTGTGGGTGTAACATCAGGGAAAGTTAATATCTCAAATGATAAATATTTTTGAATAAGTGTTACATCATTAACATCAACCTCACCGTTACCGTTAACGTCAGAGATAGTAAGTTGAATTTCATCAAAATCATAGCCTTCAAAATTCGCTATGTGCTTTTGAATAACAGAAACATCCAAAATATCAATTACGCCGTTTTTATTAGAATCTCCGTAATAATAAGTCGGAACATCCTGTGCATTGGCAGAAACAGTGAAAACAGATAACATAATTACTAAGCATAAAATAATCGATAAATACTTTTTCATTATAATACCTCACTTATTAATTTTCTGAAAGATGATTCAAATTTAATATCATCTTCTTTAGTTCTCTTTTTAGGTCCTTTAATATGATGTTTTGAGTTGCTCATTCTCATTTTCTTTGCTAAATGCCTATCCATCAAAAGTCCGTCTATGTTGTCATTAGTAAATATTTTTCCGCTTTGATGAATACAGTAGGCACCTTTGCCAAGAGCTAAAGCAGCTACACCATAGTCCTGTGTAACCACAATATCATTTGCACTGCACCGGTTTATCAATGCTAAATCCACTGCATCACTTCCTGCGCCGATAACAATAACCTCACTGTAATTACTGTTCAGAATATGATTAGTATCGCACAATAGAACGACCGGAATATTAAAAAATTTTGACACGTCCTCAATTATTTTTACCACAGGGCAGGCGTCAGCATCAACATAAACTGTCATATGCCTATCTCCAAGGAAACAGGACAATGATCAGAACCAAATATATCAGAATGGATTTTTGCTTCAAGTATTTTATTTTGAATTTCATTGGAAACTACAAAATAATCAATACGCCAACCGGCATTATTTTTTCTTGCGTTAAATCTATATGACCACCATGAATATACACCGCTGAGGTCAGGATACAGATAACGAAAACTATCCGTAAAACCTGAATTTAAAAGCTCGGTAAATTTTCCTCGCTCCTGATCTGAAAAGCCTGCATTTCCTCTGTTAGTTTTAGGGTTCTTTAAATCTATTTCATTGTGAGCTACATTTAAGTCGCCGCACAAAATTACAGGTTTAGTTTTATTAAGCTTTACCATATAGTTTCTTAAATCATCTTCAAACTCCATACGGTAATCAATACGCTTCAGCTCATTTTGAGCATTAGGTGTATAACAGCACAAAAGGTAGAAATTTTCAAATTCACAGGTGATTACTCTGCCCTCGTCCATATGCTTGTTATCAACGCCATAGATAACATTCAGAGGCTTTTCCTTAGTGTAAACAGCAGTACCGGAATATCCCTTTTTTACTGCACTGAAAAAATATTTATGATACAATTCGGGGCTAAAATCAGCTTGATCAGGCTGCATTTTAGTCTCTTGAATACAGAATATATCTGCTTCAAAATTGTTAAAAACTTCTTCAAATCCTTTATTCAGACAGGCTCTAAAGCCGTTAACATTCCACGATACAAGTTTCATAATAAAATCCTATCTTATAATTATTTTATTTAATTCCTTTTTAATTTCTTTGTAATCCGGGCAAAGCTCAGAGACCACACTATAAAAATCCTTGCTGTGATTAGGTACTATCAAGTGAGAAAACTCGTGAACAATTACATAATATATCTGCTCTTCTGTACAATAAATCAAATGCGTGCTTAGAGTTATAACCTTGTCAGTATAATTACAACTCCCCCACCTTGACTTCATTTTTCTCATTTTCAAAGTAGGTTTGGCAATCCTCTTTTGTGCAAATTTATCTGCTACTTTATTAAAATTTTTTAAAATTATCTCTGAAAACTCCTTAGTAGTATATAAGGGTTCAACGATAGTCTTTTGTATATTGGAAAATTTATTAAGAGCATTTAAAATAAAATCCCCTTTACTTACCACAAACTTATCAATATAGCTTGTGCTGACGGTTTTATTAGCAGATACATTTACAGACAAATCGGGCTTAATTCTGAGATTAATGTTTTTTACTTTTTTACGTTGAAGACTATATACTATTTTTCTGCCGTTAATCTCTACTTCTCTAACCATCATAAATTACTGCTTTTTTCATACTTTCGCCTTAAAGTTTTTAAAGCCTTTGTTTCAATCCTGCTTATATAAGAACGACTTACACCAAGAATATTTGCGACTTCCCGTTGAGTAAGGGGCTTGTTATTATCTAAGCCATATCTTAAAATAATTACCTGTTGCTCACGTTTGTCTAATTCAGAGCGGATATAATCAGCTAACTTGCTTTTATTCAGTTTATTATTCAGTGTATCGAGAATATCATCGTCAACAGATAAAACGTCAATTATACTTAAAGGATTGCCGTCTCTATCTGTATCAATAGCTTCATTCAGAGAAACATCCTGAGAACTTTTCTTTAAATTTCTGAAATACATAAGTATTTCATTTTCGATACACCTTGAAGCATAGCTTGACAGTCTAATGTTCTTATTTATATCAAAGGTATTTATAGCTTTAATCAAGCCGATAGTACCGATTGACACTAAATCATCCTGATCATTTTGACTTGAATAATACTTTTTTATGATATGTGCAACAAGTCTTAAATTGTGTTCCACAAGAATATTTCTTGCTTCAATATCACCCTGTGACGCTAACAGAAGATACTTCTTTTCATCTTTTGAAGATAGAGGCTTTGGAAAGCTTCCGTTACCGCAAACGTGTAGCAGGAAGAAACAAATATACTGTCCTAAAAAACTAAATAAATCGAACATAAAATCACTCCTTGTAAATATTACAATTTATTCCCCAAGGAGAGATTTTTTGCAAGTCCAATTAAAATTTATCTGTACTTTCAGCTACCTTCATCATAATAGCACATTCCATACGTTTTCTGAATAATCTACAGCCATATTCATAAATTCCGTTTATTGAGCCTGTGGCATGATAGGCGTTAGCAGCACAACCGCCACTGCAATAAAGCTTTGCCCAACAATCTTTACAGTCAGGACGTGCATAAACATTACATAATTTAAAATTATCCTGCATTTCTTTATTAGTAACACCGTCGTAAATATTGCCCAAAGAATATTTACTGTCACCTACAAATTGATGACAGGGATATAATTCACCCCAAGGAGTTACAGCCATATATTCAGTACCTGAACCGCACCCGGAAATTCTTTTATATATACAAGGTCCACCTGTTAAGTCAATCATATAATGATAGAATGTAGTTGGCTTACCCTCTTTTTCACGTTTAAGCATTTCCTTTGCCAAAATTTCATACTGCTCATAAATAACAGGCAAATCATCATAAGTCAAGGCATAAGGATCGTCAGGTGAACAAACAACCGGTTCCATTGACAGCTCTGTAAAACCAAGGTCAGCCATATGGAAAATATCATTTGTGAAATCCACATTATTATGTGTAAAAGTACCTCTTACATAGTAGTTTTTATTTCCCCTGCGTTCAACAAAGTGCTGAAACTTAGGAACAATAGTATCATAGCTACCCTTGTTATTTATAGTCTTACGTAAATTATCGTGAATTTCTTTTCTGCCGTCAAGACTTAATACTACGTTATGACATTCCTTGTTGGCAAAGTCTATGACATCATCATCCACCAACATACCGTTAGTTGTCAGAGTGAATCTAAAGTTTTTGCCGTTTTCTTTTTCTATTGAGCGGGCGTACTTTACAATTTCTTTTACAACATCAAAATTCATTAACGGTTCTCCGCCAAAGAAATCAACCTCAAGGTTAGTTCTTGTACCGCTGTTCTCAATCAAAAAGTCAATTGCCCTCTTGCCTACTTCAAGACTCATAAGTGACCTTTCGCCGTGATACTTACCCTGACTTGCAAAGCAATATTCGCAGTTAAGGTTGCAGGTATGAGCAATATGTAAACACAAAGCTTTAATTACTGTGTTGTTTTTCTTAAAATCAAATGCCAGATCTGCGTACTTGTCCTCTGTAAACAGCTTGCCGTCGGCAATTAACTCTTCTATATCAGAAATACAGTCCTTAACGTCAGCCTTTGTAACTTCACTGTACTTTTCAGTAATTATCTCTGTAATTTCATCTTTAGTTTTATTTTGATACATTGATATAATATCGTAAGCCACTTCATCAACTGAATGAACAGAGCCTGAAAATATATCTAAAACAATATTATATCCGTTTAGTTTATATTGATGAATCATATTTAAACTCCAACTAAAAGGAAAGCCGTTTAACGCCTTAGCGAAAAACGGCTGAATTCCTAAGATTTTACTTCTTTTCTAAACACTTCTCACACTGCTGATTAGCAACGCCGCATGAAGTTTTACAAGCAGACTGACAAGAAGTCTGACATTCACCGCAACCGCCGGAAATTGTGCTTTTCTTTAAATCGCGAGTTTCAATAGTCTGTATTCTTTTCATATTGAAAAACCTCCTAATTAAATATGTATAAATTTTAACACACCATTTAAGTATTGTCAATGAAAGTTGCAACATTTAAACCTTTTTTGTCAGTATTTTATCAGGCATATTATCAAAATCGCTGTACAATTTGACGTCATTGGATAAATAGTAATCAATTAAATCAATAACATCCTTGCTGATTATTTCGCCCGGAACAAGAATAGGTATTCCCGGAGGGTATGCAAAAACATATTCACAACAAACCTTGTTAACCGATTGAGAAATATTTGACAATACTCTATTATCACCGATTTCATAAGGCTCGCAATATTTTTCGGGGATAAGAATTTTACTTGTTTTATCAAAGCTTTTGCGAGATAAGCTTTTATCAATACTTAATAAAGCATCCGCTAAAGCGTTGAAGTTATAATCAGTATCGCAAATACTTGTCATAGCTACTACATAATCAGTTGAAGTCATTTCAATTTCGATATTATACTCATTTCTCAACATTGAGGAAAGCTCAGTACCTGAAATATTTGAAAAACCGCAAAATACAACAATTTTCCCTGAATCATCGTATTTCAAAAGTTTGAGTACGGACAGGCATTTGCACTTTGAATAAAACAAATCAAGCTCATTTTTGTATTCAGTAAACGCATTAGAGTTTTCATTAATAAAATCAATGCAATTATCAATGGAACTCATTAAAACATATGATGGACTGCTTGTTTGAAATACCGATAATTTGTTTTTCAATAAATCCAAATCCACTTTATCACTGTACACGTTAATTGCCGCACATTGTGTTAAAGCAGGCAAGGTCTTGTGCAGGCTGACAACTACAACATCGGCTTTACAGTTTTCGTAAAAATCAAAAAGATGCGCTCCGTGAGCTCCGTCAACAAGTACTAATGTATTATATTTGTTAGCAATAGCGCTGATTTTATTAATATCAGAAATTACACCCTCGTATGTTGGTGAAGTGATAATTAACAATTTGATATTTTGAGTGCTTAGTATCCCCTCAACCTCTAATGGGTTAACTTTTCCGAATATTCCATATTCGTCCACAGATGGAGTTAAATATTGAATTTTACCCTTCACAAGCTCAATACCGTTATATACAGATTTATGGCAATTTCGTGAAATAAGCACATTGTCCCCCTCTTTGACCAAGGCGGAAACAGCAGATAATATTCCACAGGTAGAGCCATTTACAAGCATAAAGGATTGTTTTGAATGATAAAGATTTGTCAGTTCCCGATTAACTTCTTTTAATAAACCTTTAGGATTATGAAGATTATCGAAGCCTTCAATCTCTGTAATATCTATATCAAAAGGAAGTTCATTTCCCAATAAATCAGTATTTCTTTTATGTCCCGGCATATGGAACGGAATTTTATTGTTTGATTTTAATTTCTTTAAAAGCATAATAAATTAATTTTCGCCAAATTCCTCAAGAATTAATCCTTTATTGTGGTCCAAAGCCCAATCAATGCTCCAATAGCTTGTAAATAAAAGCAAATGATTATTCTTTAAGTCCTGAACTCTCTTAGTATCTGAAGCTAAATCCAGAGTTTTTGGATCAATATCATCATTTCTTATCCATCTTATAAATTCAAAAGGCAGATTTTCCATAATAATATCAACATTGTACTCATTTTCAAGGCGATATTTCAGTACATCAAACTGCAACACACCTACAACGCCTACAATAACCTCTTCCATACCAGCGTCAAGCTCTTGGAAAATCTGAATAGCACCCTCTTGAGCTATCTGACTGATACCTTTGATAAACTGTTTACGTTTCATAGTATCCTTTTGCCTTACCAAACAAAAATGTTCCGGAGCAAATGTAGGAATACCCTTATATCTGACTTTATGCTTTGCAGTACAAATTGTATCACCGATTGAAAAAATACCCGGATCAAATACACCTATAATATCTCCTGCATAAGCCTCGTCGATTACTTCTCTCTCCTGTGCCATAATCTGCTGTGGCTGGGAAAGACGCATTTTCTTTTCTCCCTGTAAATGGTAAACTTCCATATCTTTTTCAAATTTACCTGAGCAAATACGCATAAATGCAATTCTGTCTCTATGAGCTTTATTCATATTAGCCTGAATTTTAAAAACAAATGCTGTAAAATCATCAAGAGTATCTACAATACCCTCAGACGTTTCACGAGGAGTTGGAGGCGGAGTTAGCTTTAAAAATTGCTCTAAGAACGGCTCAACGCCGAAATTTGTAAGTGCAGAGCCAAAGAAAACAGGAGTAAGAGTACCGTTTTGGATTCTCTCTAAATCAAATTCATCGCCGGCACCGTCAAGAAGCTCAATCTCATCAAGTAAATCCTGCTTTTTATCTTCAAGTAAAGTATCGAGTCTTGGATCGTCAAGAGGAATAACCTCTTCTTCAACCTCTTTTTGTCCGTTATTTGCAGTAAAAGCAAGGACAGAATTGGTTTCTCTGTCGAAAACGCCCTTAAATTCTTTTCCTGAGCCTATTGGCCAGTTCATAGGGCAAGTATTAATACCCAGCACATTTTCGATATCCTCTAATAAATCAAAGGGACTTTGCGCTTCTCTGTCCATTTTATTGATAAATGTTATAATCGGAATGTGACGCATTACACAGACTTTAAATAATTTTTTGGTCTGATTTTCAACGCCCTTTGACGCGTCAATTACCATTACCGCTGAATCGGCAGCCATTAAGGTACGGTAAGTATCTTCTGAAAAGTCCTGGTGTCCCGGTGTATCAAGAATATTTATACAGTTACCCTTATACTTAAATTGAAGCACAGAGGATGTTACGGAAATACCTCTCTGCTTTTCTATTTCCATCCAGTCAGATACAGCATGCTTTGAAGTTCTTTTGCCCTTTACAGAGCCTGCAAGATTAATTGCACCACCGTATAAAAGGAGTTTTTCGGTCAAAGTGGTTTTACCTGCATCAGGATGAGATATAATCGCAAAAGTTCTGCGTTTCTCTATTTCTTCCCTTAAATTACTCATATTACCCTCCGTAAGTTTTCTACAATTCTATATTTTACTATTATTTCCTTATAT
>CAMFQG010000055.1 GCA_945980035.1 uncultured Clostridia bacterium | reverse complement strand
ATATTATAAATATCATTAAGAAAATCAGTATGCTTATTTTCAAATTTGCACATATAGTTTTTACTAAGGTGAAACAGGATGAAAAGAGAAGAAAAAAACAAAGAATACATACTAAACGGAGAAATAAAAGAAGTAAAAGTAAACAGAAAAAACCGCAATAAAAAGAAAACTCGATTGCTGTATATACCTTTGTGTATCGCTATATTTGCTTTTGTTGTTTTCTCTGCGTTTGCGTTAATCACACAGAGCAATGAAATAACTAAACAAAGAGCAGTCCTTGATGATTTGAATAAACAAATAGAAATCACAGAGATTGAAATCAAAGAATTAAAGGATATTAAGAACTATAAAGGTGAAGAGCTTGACGACTATATTGAGAATATAGCAAGAGAAGATTTGAATTATCTAAAAAACGGTGAACGTGTTTTTATAAATGTTTCAGGAAATTAAAAGATGGGGAATATTATGGATATTGAAGTAGGTACAGTTATAGAGGGTAAGGTTTCAGGTTTAACAAAATTCGGTGCTTTTGTTGATTTGCAAAACGGCAAGACAGGTATGGTACATATTTCTGAGGTTGCTCAGACATATGTCAGCGATATCAGTGAACACCTAAAGGTCGGTCAGGAAGTAAAGGTTAAGGTTTTGCCTTCTGATAATGGCAAGATTGCTCTTTCAATTAAGCAGACTTTACCAAAACAAAAGCCGACAAGAGAGCAAAAACCTCGCACCCGCAAGCCCTACAAGCCTGCTCCACCTGTTACAAGTCCCGGAGATTTTGAGTGGCAGAGCACACAGAACAGAGCTAGCGGTTCTTTTGAAGATATGATGTCCAAGTTTAAGCAGACAAGTGAGGACAAAATCTCTGACTTAAAGAAATCTACAGGAGAGTCGCGTGGCTATAGCCGTCGCGGTAACGGTTCAAGAAAATAGATCAATGGGTATCGGAAAGCCGATACCCATTTTAATGGTAAGAATTTGGAGTGTATATGGAAAGTTTAACATTCACAGCTCCCTGCTTATTAGGCTTAGAGGGTATATGTGCAAATGAGTTAAAATTTAACGGAATAGAAAATGCAGTAGCTGAAAACGGCAGAGTAGTGTTCTCAGGGGATTTTCACACAATGGCAAAAGCCAACATAATCTCCCGTTATGCTCAGAGAATACAAATATTGCTTGGCGAGTTTAAGGCCATGTCCTTTGAGGAGCTTTTTCAAAATGTAAAAGCTATACCTTGGGAAAGATTTATTTCAAAAACAGACGCTTTTCCCGTAAAAGGAAAAAGCCTTAATTCAAAGCTAAAATCAATACCTGATTGCCAAAAAATCATAAAAAAAGCAGTAGTAAACCGCCTTTCGGAAAAATATATGCTTTCTTGGTTTGAAGAAACAGGTCCTATTCATCAAATTCAGTTTTTGATAATGAATGACAAGGTTTCCATAATGCTTGATACCTCAGGGGAAAGTCTCCATAAAAGGGGCTATCGCAGAGATTCTAACGATGCACCAATCAAGGAAACACTTGCTGCGGCAATGGTTGACCTTTCAAGGGTAAGAGCCAATCATTTTGTAGTTGATCCAATGTGCGGAAGCGGTACTATTTTGATAGAGGCAGCATTAAAGGCAATGAAAATTGCACCCGGTCTTAACAGAAGCTTCGCTGCCGAGAAGTGGGAGCAGGTGCCAAAGAAAGTATGGACAGAGGAACGTCAAAATGCAAAAGAGCAAATTAACAGAGATTGCTCATTTAAGGCTATCGGTTATGACATTGATGAAAACGCCCTTGAAATTGCAAGGCTTAATGCAAAAAGGGCAGGGGTTGACGATAGAATTACCTTTATTAAAAGAGATATAAGAGATTTTGAGTTTGACTTTGAGTACCAGACAGTAATAACAAATCCCCCTTACGGAGAACGTCTTTTGGATGTTAATGAAGCTGAAAAGCTTTATAAGGTTATGGGCAAAAAGTTTATTAAATCAAAGGGAAAGAGCTATACAATAATAAGCCCTGATGATGACTTTGAAAAAATATTCGGCAGAAAAGCCGACAAAAGAAGAAAATTATATAACGGAATGTTGAAGTGTCAGGTATATATGTTTTATACCTGTTAGGATGATTGAAATGGATGGAACAAAAAAAGCAATAAAAGCAGCATTCCCATTGACTATACCGGTATTAATCGGCTATTTGTTTTTGGGCTTTGGTTTTGGAGTGTTGCTTACAAAGGCGGGCTACAGCTTTGTACTTGCGCCTATATCTGCAATGACTGTCTATTCGGGCTCCTTGCAGTATGTAGAGGTTGAGCTGTTTAAGTCAGGATTCAGTGTGTTTTCGGCTATAGTTATGACTGTGGCGGTTAATATAAGACATTTATTTTACGGCTTGTCCTTAGTTGAAAAGTATAAAGGCTTGGGAAAGTATAAATTCTATTGCATTTTCGGGTTAACTGATGAAACCTTTTCGCTTGCAGTATCCCAAGATCCGCCAAAGGACGTTGACAAAGGAAAGTTTTACTTTTTCATAACTCTGTTTGACCAATTTTATTGGATATGCGGTTGTACCTTAGGGGCTGTTTTCGGACAACTTGTACCCTTCAATCCAAAGGGTATTGAGTTTGTTATGACTGCTCTGTTTGTGGTAATCTTTGTGGAGCAATGGGAGAGTGCAAAGACAAGAGAGCCGGCTATGATAGGCTTGCTATGCTCAGCTGTCCCTCTGATTATTTTCAAGATATTTATGCCCGGTTTAACCTCATATTTCCTCATCATAGCAATGGTATTAATTTTCTTTGCGTTGATGTTCAGACGAAACTCCTTAACAAGGAGGCTTGATAACTGATGCAAAATTATCCTGAAGCTTTAATAACTATAGGGATTTTGGCTGTAATCACCTTGCTTATCAGAGCCTTACCCTTTATACTTTTTAAAGGCTCAAAGCCTGTTCCGCGTTTTGTTAGCTATTTAGGCAAGGTTTTGCCATATGCGTTGATAGCCATGCTTGTTGTGTATTGCTTAAAGGACGTTTCATTTACAAATGGCGGAACCTACGGTATTCCTGAGACGATTGCAATAATAGTTGTAGCATTATTACATAAACTAAAGCACAATATGCTTTTATCAATCGGAGCAGGAACTGTACTATATATGCTCTTAGTCCAACTTGTTTTTTAAGAGATTGCTAAATTTTTGTCAATATCCTATTGTCATTATTTATTTTTTGTATTATAATATACTTGTATTTTCCTATTTGGAGGTTATTGATATGGCTAAAAAGAAAATTGCAGTATTAACAAGTGGTGGAGACGCACCGGGTATGAACGCAGCTGTACGTGCAGTTGTTCGTTCAGGTATTGCAAAGGGAATGGATGTTTACGGTGTTTACCGTGGTTATAACGGACTGCTTAACGGTGATGTTGAGCAGATGAATCTTCGTTCAGTATCTGATATTATCGGCAACGGCGGTACAATGTTATATACTGCACGAAGCGAAGAGTTTAAAACTCTTGAGGGACAGAAGAAAGCTGCAAAGCATTGTATTGAACTTGGAATTTCCGGTGTTGTAGTAATCGGCGGTGACGGTTCTTTTGCCGGTGCAAGAGCATTAACAAATGCAGGTGTTAACTGTATCGGTGTTCCCGGCACTATTGATAACGATATTGCTTGTACAGAATATACAATCGGATTTGATACAGCAATGAATACAGCTATCGATATGATAGATAATATTCGTGATACCGCTCAATCTCACGACAGATGCTCAATCGTTGAAGTTATGGGACGCAGATGCGGTGATATTGCGTTGCAGGTAGGTATCGCCTGCGGAGCTACTGCTGTTTTGGTGCCTGAGATTGAATATGATGTTGAAAGAGATGTTATTTCAAGAATAGTTGAAACACAGAAAACAGGCAAGAAACACTTTATTGTAGTTGTTGCTGAGGGTGTAGGCGGTGTTTCCGACTTAGCTAAATACGTTGAAAAAAGGCTTGGTATCGAGTCAAGAGCTACAATCTTAGGACATGTTCAGCGTGGCGGTTCACCAACATTAAGAGACAGAGTTGTTGCTTCTCTGATGGGACACAAGGCTGTTGACCTTCTTGCTGAAGGCAAGGGCAACAGAGTAGTTGCAATGACTGACGGTAAAATTGTCGACTATGATATTTCAGAAGCATTGGATATGCCAAGAATTTTTGACAAAAACCTATACGAAATAGCAAGAACAATTTCAATTTAATTTTAGTGGCACAATGTATGAAAATATATTGTGCCATTTTTAAAAGGTGAACTATGAAGGAATCATATAAAGATATAATTTTTTACGGATTTGCATATGCTGAATACAATACTTTAGATTTTGCAACAGACTTTTTAGCCGGTGTTCGTTCTAATTTCTTTAACAGCGGTAACAAACAGCAGTCTAACCGGTCTGTACAGCTTGTTGACACAGATGAGTATTCATATGTATTTAATATGACAGACCATTCTCCTTTAAGCTGGAAGATTTATAAAAATAATAATTTGTTACAAAAGGCTGAGCCTCAGGACGAAAACGGTTATGTTGTAAAATGTTATGATGAAAATAACAATGTTTATCAAAATATTTTTTTTGATAACAATCATATTTGGATTAAAACAGAATACTTTTCTGATATAAATAAAGAAAATTCCAAGTCTATGATTTTCATACCTAAAGTAGTTGAAAATGAATTTGTAATCGAAAGAACTGTTAATAAAGCTGATAATTCAACAATTTCCTATCTATATCCAAAGCTTGAAATCCCTGAGGATAACATATATTATGCTCTTGCGTTTACAAATAAAGGCTTTATATATTTCAATAATATACCCAACGATATGCTTGTATCTAAAATTCATATATTAGATAAATCCCTTGACAATTTCGGTGGTTTTAGTTTTGTGGAAAATGATTTTGATCCAAAACGCAATTTTAATTTAAGCTTCGATATAACTGAGGCACAGTTTTTGGATAGTGATAAAATTGAAATTGAAAACGAACCGAATATCAGGCTTGAGAAAACGGAAAAAACCGAAAATAAAGATGATTATGATGACTTTGAAGATATAATTACGATTTACAAAAAGTCACAAAGCAACGATAAATTGAGTGAAAGTTTTGACGGCGATAATGACGAGGAAATAAAAATTGCTGAAGAATTACCCACTTCTGTAATTGAAAGCGTAGGGGAAACCTATAGCTATTTTGGCGCTTTAGACCAAAACGGCAAAAGAAGCGGTTACGGAAGAACTGTAACATCTGAAGGCAGAACTGCCTATGACGGAGAATACAGTGAGGATAAGAGAAACGGCTTTGGTTCTTTCTATTATAAAAACGGAAAAATAAACTACGTTGGAAATTGGGAGAACAATTCACGTCAAGGCTTTGGTATAGGATTTAGAAACAGTGATGGTACGGCCCATATGGGCAAATGGAACAGCAATTTGCCTAACGGTTTAGGTGCACGTTTTGACAAGGATGGCAATTTTATCTTTTTAGGTAATTATGTTAACGGCAAAAAACAGGGCTTGGGTATTACTGTAGATGATGAAAATAATTTTATAATTTCAAAATTTAAAGATGATGAAGTTATTTCTTCACGATTAATTGAAGAAGATTTTTAAATTTTGGAATATTCAAGTAAATAGTGACAAATAATATTACCGTTCCTTATGGGGCGGTAATTTTTTTATAAAGGTGATTCTAATGAAAAAAGTATTAATTATTTTATGTTTATCTCTGTTTATGCTGTTTGCATTTTACGGTTGCGGCGGAAATAATATGGTAGATAATGCGGAAACAATGGCGTCTGACTTGTTAGATCCAACTGACGATACTGATAATAACGGTAATGTTTCTGACAACAACGGTTTAATCGGTGATGAGGATTCAACAGATAAAAATACAGAAGCGTCTTCAAGCTCAACTGATAATAAAAGCAAAGCTCGAACAGCAACTCAGAACTCAGATAATAACACTAACAGTACCACAAACTCTACAGGCGCTCCAATGGTATAAAAAAAGCGGCATTTTTGCCGCTTTTTCTGTTATTAAACTATCTTTTCCAATTCTCTTTTAAGCCTTTTAATTATTTTCTTTTCTAATCTTGAAATGTAGGATTGTGAAATGCCTAAATAATCAGCTACTTCCTTTTGTGTGTGCTCTTTTCGTCCGTTAAGTCCGAATCTAAGCTCCATTATAAGACACTCTCTTGGATTTAAGTTAGATACAGCATCCAGCAATAAATTGCACTCCAGCTCATTTTCAATATCTCTGTTTATTATATCTGAATCTGAGCCTAAAACATCACAAAGCAAAAGCTCGTTTCCGTCCCAATCTGTATTAAGGGGTTCATCAATAGAAACCTCGTTTTTAAGCTGACTGCTTTTCCTTAAAAACATTAGTATTTCGTTTTCAATGCACCTTGAGGCATATGTAGCAAGCTTAATATTTTTGTCAGGATTAAAAGTGTTTACTGCCTTTATTAACCCAATAGTGCCTATTGAAATCAGATCCTCAATATTTGCTCCTGCGGTTTCAAACTTTTTTGCAATATATACTACTAATCTTAAATTATGTACAATAAGTTCTTCTTTGTACTGCTCGTTACCGTTTTTTATTTGGATAATCACATTTTGCTCTTCTTCTTTTGATAAAGGCGGTGGTAATGTTTCACTGCCGTTAATGTAAAATACTTCACTGTCGCTGATAAATAAGCTCAGTATTTTTCTTTTAATTAATTCTATTGTCATAATATCATCCTCTTATCAAATTTTCCGGAATTAATCCCTTAACATCGTTTTTTAAAATATTTTCACATACGCCAATATAAACTTGTTCCTTTAGCTGTTTGTTATCAATATATACTATTTCAGGGCAAAAGCCGTATATTATTCCGCTTCCGCCTAAGCTGTCAAAGGGGATAACACGAAATTTCATATCTTCATTTAATAAATTTGTCAGTAATATTTTTTCTACTATAATTACATAGCAGTTTGAAAAAGGCTCCTTTAAGTTGCATCCGCTGTCACATTTGCAATCTACTTCTGCTTCCTTTGCGTTCATACATATTTTGACTTTATGTATTTGTGAAGCCTTCGAGTGATTGCTTATTAGTTTTCTGTAAAGCAACAGAATAAAATATATGGTTAAGGTAAGAATAATCAGTAGAGTAGGGGATATATTAAAATACACAGTATCGTTAATTATCTCTACTCCCTTTGGACGTAAAGCTAAATAAAAGAAAATTAAACCGCCTGTTACCAGAAACGACAGTAAAAACAGCGTTAAATATGTCTTAAAAAATATCTTTTTGTTTGTATATCCAAATGTAATAAGCACCATAATAGCTGTTATTATCAGCTTGAACATTAGGTTAATTATGAAATTATACTCAGGTAATAATACAAACAGGCTTGATAAACCGCCGAACAAGCTACCTAAAAGCAGACGGTAGTAACGTGTATTTTGTCGTAGTATATATTTTGTCACAAGCAGAAAAATAAAATCTTCAAATAAATTAGTAAAGATTAGTACATCTAAATATATAGTTTTCAAAGTTTATCTCCTTTTGCTATATTATCTCACAGCAGGAGAGTAAACTCTGTCACAATAAGGGAGAGTCTAATGTTGTTAAATGTAATTATTGGAGTATTTATAGGGGTAATAATCGGTGTATTCTTTATGGCGATTTTCAATTATCACAATCAGGATTAGAGAAAATGAACAGTTATGAAAACAAAATAAAGCTTGCAGAAGAAAAAAGTAAAAAAGAAATAGAGAAAGCGAAAATGGAGGCAAGGCAAATGATAGATAATACAAATAAAAGTGCAGTAGATTATATAAACGATATTACAGATAAAGCACAAAAATTTACTGCTAAAAAAATTGAGGAAGCTGAAAACAAAACTATAGAAATTCTGGAAGATACAAAGGCAACAGCCGAAAGTACAGCAAGAATGGTAAACAATATTACTAAAGAAAAATCAAAGGAACTGAAAAATACCTTAGACAAAATTTTGTTTGATTGATATGGATTTGGAAGAACGGATAAGAAAAATAGAAAATGATACTCAGTTTCAGATAAAGTGCATATACAGCGAAGCTGAAAAAGAATGTAGAAAAATAATTCAAAATGCTTGGGACACAGTCCACAAAATTGAATTTACAGAAAGAAAAAAGCTAAGAAATCGACTAAGTCAGCTAAAAACATATAAAGAGCAAGAAGAAAAAAGAATAAGAAACAAATTTATTACAGAACAGATTTTAGAAAAATATTTAGATTATTACCCTAATTTGGATGAAAATTTTTTATTGAACACTTTATCTGACAGTAAACGACAGCAGTTATCTGATAAAATATACGAAATTCTATTTAATCAAAAGGAATGAGAAAAAATGAACAAAATTGCCGCCATAGGCGACAGAGAAAGTCTTTTTGCCTATGAAATCATCGGTGCTGATGTTTATGCAGCTGATGAGAGTAACGGAAGACAAATAATAGGATTTACCGTAAAAAACAAATATTCAGTAATTTTAGTTACCGAACCGCTGTTTGAAAAGCTGAAGGGCTATATTAATGATATAAAATTGGGTACCGGCGCATCAATAACAGCAATACCCTCAGTGCTAAAGTGTGTTTAATTTTTGCATCTTAACTGCACAAAAATAAGGCACTCAAACAGAGTGCCTTAATATAGATTCAATTATTTACATACTTAGATTTCTTGTTCCCATAAACAGAATTGCTAACATTCCTGAACCTACGTGAGTGCCGATTACAGGACCGATATCACAAATCATAGTGTTCTTTACTAAAGGTTTAATTTTTTTAGCTAACTCTTTTGCACCTTCAATGTTATCAGCATGACCGATTAATACAACTTGATTTTTGCAGTCGTCAGCGTCTCTTTTCATCTTCTTAATCAAGGCGTCATACACACTGCTTGCGCCTCTGACTTTACCTACGTTAACAAGCTTGCCTTCGTTATCAACACTGATAACAGGTTTAATTTGCAAAGCCTTAGCGAATGTAGCAGTTACAGAAGAAATACGTCCGCCTCTTTTCAGCTGGTCAATATCGTCAACAACAAACCAATGACAGCAATCAAGCTTAATTTTCTCAGCGTACTGAGATAGCTCCTCTAAAGTAGGCATTTCGTTTTTATACATATTACCTACATAATACATTAAAATTCCCTGTCCCACGCTTGCACATAGGGAATCTACAACAACAACCTTTCTCTCGGGATATTTTTCCATAAGCTCCTGTGAAGCTGTAACAGCACGTTCATATGTACCACTTAATCCGGAACTGAAGCAAATATACAAAACATCCTTGTTATCCTTTAGATAAGGCTCAAATGTTTCAACGAATCGAGATGTATTCACCTGAACTGTCTGAGACATAATTCCTGACTTTAGTTTAGAATAAAAGTCATCAAGGCTCATTTCTCTTGAATCCAAATAATGGAAGTAGCTTTTGTCCTCCATAATGAATTCCATGGGGATAACTTCAAAGCCGCAATCCAAGGCAAAATCATTGGGTAAATCGCAGTTTGAATCGGTTATCAGTACATAATTTCCGTAGGTTGTCATATGATCACTCCGTGTAATAAATAATAAATTTCAAACATAAGTATTATATAAAATTGAATTTGATTTGTCAATTATTGGGGGATAATATGAACTGTAGGTTAGCGGAGCTTCGGCATAAAGAGGTAATAAACAGAAACAACGGATGCAGAATAGGCTTTGTTGATGACCTTGAAGTAGATACAACAAACGCCTGTGTCAGGTCCTTAGTTATATATGGAAAAATGAAATTTTTGGGAATTTTCGGCGGTAGAAACGATTGTATAATTCCTTGGCAGAAAATTGAGCTTATCGGCGAGGATACAATATTGGTAAATTTTTGTGAGGAATTTCAGCGAAAACCAAGAAAGAAACGTGGATTTTTCAAAAATTTTTAATTTAACGAAATTTTTAATCGTATGTTAAAATATATAAATTCAGGCTATTAATTTTGTGCAAAATGCTGTATTTATTATTCTTGTTTGGAAAAAGAATTACGATTTGTAATGTTTGTAACCTTATTTTCCGGCATGAAAACTTGATTTTTTTGAAAATGGTGTTAAAATACATTCGAAATTGTGTGAACGCCAAAATTATAACGACTAAAGATAAGTGATTTATCACTGACTCAATAGGAGGAAAATGTTTTGAGAAGTTCAAAAAGAAATCATTATAGGCATTGCGAAAAGAAGAATAACAGCTTTAAGCTTGCCAAATTAAGCTCTGCTGTAATCGGCTCTGTTATAGTTGTTTCAGCAATAGCGATTCCAAGTATAACATCTATTCAGGATGTTGAAGCTCTTGCCTTTGCAAAAAATGCTGTAATCAGCATCGGCAATTCTCAAACCTACTCAGAGGTTATTGTCAATTCATGCAAAACAAAGACAGAGAAAAAAACTGTTGAGAAAAAATCAGAGAGCGAAAAACCGAAGGCAGTAAAGAAAGACAGTAAGGCAAATAAGGCTAAAGCTACTGAAAAGACTGTCAGTGTTTCAGAAACACAAACAGTTGAAACCGTGGCAACTCAACCAACACAGGCACCTACAGAAGCGGTTAAACCTACTGTAGCTCAGGCACAGCCTGTTGCAAACACTAACTATGTTCCCGGCCATGTTGATTTAACAGCTGACCAAAGAGAGAAGCTTGAAAGATTAGTAATGGGCGAGGGCGGTTCAATGAGCTATCAGGGCTGTTTGCTTGTAGCTCATGCAATCAGAGATGCAATGGTGCTGTCAAACACAAATTCAGTTGATGCGATTATTGCTGAATATCAGTATTCAGCATCCCTTTCAAAAAAGCCTAATGCTAAAGTAAAGAAAGCGGTTGCAGAGATTTTTGATAACGACGGATATGCAATAAATCATAGAATTTTATATTTCTATGCTTCCGATATGGTGAATAATCCCTGGCACGAAAGTCAAAATTTCATCACATCTTGCGAAAATGTAAGATTTTTTGATAAATGGTAATTAAATTAATCAAGTATTTAGCAATAAGTACTTGATTTTTTTTATTATTATGATATAATAT
>CAMFQG010000054.1 GCA_945980035.1 uncultured Clostridia bacterium | reverse complement strand
CTGTAAATATATATTATTCGTCAATTCCATATTCCCATCGTTGTCTTGAAGAAGTTGAAATCCAAACATATCACTATAGAACTTTAACGCACGGTTACAATCTTTAACAACAATAAGTGTTCCTTTGTATTTCATATACATTCTCCTCGCCAAATTGTAATTAACATCTTAGCCATAATACTTGTCTATTCCGCCAAAACCGACAATCAACTTTCCTTCACGCGTCTTTTTTATAAAGCTTTCAAGTCGCTTTTTGAACTCATCAGGGCGTTTTCTTGCCGCATCAATATAAGCAATACGAATGCGCTTATACGGCTCGGATAATTTTTCATAGTTTTCCCACGCAACAATGTCTTCTTTTATAGCATCAATAATATCATTAGGAAAAATATACGGTGTACGAATCAAAGGCAATACACTATCTCTTACGCTTGGATGAATCATACCGCGCTCGTCAAGCCAAATCAGTCTTTCTATGTTTGGGCGTGAATACGGACTGCCTTTCTTCCTCGGTGTAAATCGCTGTGCACGGTGTGTAGGGTCAATGTGTTTTATGGTACTATCAATCCAACCAAAGCATAGTGCTTCTTCTACTGCATCATTATAGGTAAGTGCTTTGTCGCCTGATTCCTTCATCGGAAATACAAACCATATTTCGCTCTCTGTTTCAAAGTGTTCGACAAGCCACTTTCGCCATATATCTCGTTCACTTGTATAAAATATCTCCATTCTTTTATCCCTACAAATTCCGATTTATCCAGTTCGTCAAACTGAATTTTTTATTTCTGTCGCCATATCATTACATAATCTTTTTCGCCGGTAGCTTCATCCAAACCTTCGCACTGGATTATAAAACCCTCTCTTTGATAGAAATGTATTGCCTGTGTGTTCTTCTGGTACACATTTAAGGACAATTTAGATCTTCTGTCTTTTACAAAATTCAGCAGCAGTTTACCTATACCTTGCGACTGTATTTCGCCAGAAACAAAAATACCTTCGATATATTCTCCATTTAGTCCTATAAAACCTTGTATTTTTTGACTATTCTCATACACATAGACTTCTGCCTGTGG
Source organism: uncultured Clostridia bacterium (assembly GCA_945980035.1). GTDB lineage: Bacteria > Bacillota > Clostridia > Oscillospirales > Acutalibacteraceae > Ruminococcoides. The sequence continues at coordinate 10,396 of CAMFQG010000054.1, read as the reverse complement.
CAACAGTTCTTTTACTGAATCAAAATTACTTTTCCAGTATTGTGCAGGAATAAAATAATGTGCTTGTAAATTGGTGTCTAACCATATATCAGCGACTTTATTGATATCTGCTTTCTGTAGTTCTCAAATCATAACGCTTGCACTCCATAAAATTCCGATTTATCCTACTTTATTATAACATACAACAACATTAATGTCGCAAGAAAAATGATATTGGCTATGGTAAAGAACAGGAGATACTTTCCTTTGGATACATTTTTCTTTTGCGCTATGAATTTGTATGAAATCAGACTTGCCATAGATGCGATTAATGTACCTAAACCGCCTATATTAGTGCCGACAATCAATGCCGGTAAGTTATCGGTGAAATTTGACAAAAGCAGTGCCGCCGGAACATTGCTTACAACCTGAGAGGTAAGCACCGCAGTAATCACCTCATTACCTGATATATATTTCTGTAACAGAGATGAAAACATTGGGAGTCTACCCATATTTCCGATGAATATAAAGAACCCTACAAATGTGAGCAACAGGGAATAGTCCACTTTTTTCAGCACTTTTCTGTCAAAAATCAGAATTGCACAAAGTGTAACGGCAAACGCAATACTAACACTAATAACACGCAATACCGCAAGAATACAAATGCAAAACAGCACAACATATATTATCACTTTAAAGGTGTTCTTTTCTTTGCTATTTGTGGTCAGTCTTACGGTGATTTTCTTGTTCCCAACAGTTCCTATGGCAAAACTACTGACAAGCAACATTGCAAGCGATAAGACTGTATAAGGCAACATCAATAAAATAAATTTTTCAAAAGCCATACCTGATTTTCCGTACAGATACAAATTCTGCGGATTGCCGATTGGCGTCAGCATACTGCCCAGATTAGCCGCAATGGTCTGCAAAATCACCACGGGAATAAGCCATTTTTTCTCTTCTGCCTGTCCGAGCATATCAAACAGAACAAAGGTAAACGGAACAAAGGTTATGAGTGCCACATCATTGGTAATTATCATACTGAAAAAGAAACAAAGTAAAGTCAGCGTTACCACAAGCTGGCGAATATTTTGCACCTTATTTAACAGCTTTCGTGAGATTTCTTCAAAGACGCCCATACTCTGAAAGCCTGCCATCAGCACCATCAAAGAGAACAATATTCCAAGTGTCCTGAAATCTATATACTCAAGATATTCCTTGTCCGGTGTTACAAAGAACATTGAAATCACCGCAAGCACACAGGCGACAATTAATATCGCTTCTTGTTTTATAAACTCAAAAATTTTCCTCTTCACATTTTACTCCAAATTTTTATTTACCGATAATTGATAGATAAGCACAAACTTATTACAAATAAATGATAGCAAATGCACTATCGTATGTCAATGAGCTTACAGACACAACTTTTACATTCCTTTATTTGTAGCAAATTATTTATGTTTTGGTACATTATTAAGAAATACCCAACATCATTAAATATTTCGATACCGAGTATAGTTTTTGTATACAATAGCATAAAAATTGGTAAAAGGATGTTGATTGCTTTTTACGAGTATGATAAAATAATAGCGAAATAAATTCACATAAGTTTTATTATCAGAACATAATTCATAATGTTCAGCATAACTAAACGTGTTTATTCATAATAGGATTAATTGAAGAATAGTTGTGGCTAATTTGATATACTTTTATTATTAAACAATCTGAAAGAGGTTAGGTATATGAATTCTTTTGCAATACTCAAAGGCGAATATTTCAATAGCTTTGGATTTACCATATGAAATTGAAAAAAGATACGCAAAAATGCAAAGAGAGGATCCTGAATTTGCGGATATGATTTTTTATTATCTAATAGAACAAGGCACGGACAAATATTATGATGTGTATTCGGCTGAAGTCAAAAGGATAATGACAAGAGCTTGTAAGGAAGTCCTCGACGGTGTATATTGATTAGTCCCGGCAGTATAGACTGCCGGGTGTTTTTTGAGGGGTGGTTTGACGGTTACGGTTCAACTGACGCTTCATAAACAATAAAATGCTCTATAGCGACAACATCTTAGTCGCTGTAGAGCATTTTCTCACTTCGAAACTTTTCTCGTTACAACTAATACCCCGTAAAAATAAATTTCATATAGAAAAAGCCCGATAAAATCGAGCTTTTTGTGGTGCACCCGACAGGAATTGAACCTGCACTTCCTCTCGAAAATATGGACCTGAACCATACGCGTCTGCCAGTTCCGCCACGGGTGCATATTTAATTTTGCTCTCTAAAATTTTACACGATGAGAGTTCCCGAGGTTGGGAAATTATCCTAATCAACTTTGATATTTTACCATAAAGTTTTGAAAAAATCAAGTCCAAGTATAAGTGAGATAAAAGTTTTTTAAGAGTTTTTATCTCACTTATGTATTATTGTGCTTTAATGTTTTAAATGTTGAGTACTTTCCTAAATCGCACAGGGTGATCTCGTGCCCCTGAATCCTTGTACTTAATGGAGCAAGCTCCATATAATCGCCGTAGTGGTTAGTCAGGTACTCCTTATACTTTGCCGGTACCGGAAGCTTTTCTCCTGCAAAATCAACTCTGATTTCATCATCAAGGAATGTTTTATCAAAGCCACCCTTTGCAACGCTCTTTCCCATTCCGTCATAGTAATATTTTGCATTTTTCTTATGCTTAAACATTTCCAATGTTCTCAACAGCATCCACATAGAAAAACGCAACGGAAAAATATTTTTTAACACATTACATATTGCGGACTGCACCTTTTTGCCGTTATACACCCTGCGGTGATTCCATTTATTAAACACCATTGCAAGCCAGAACAATGTTAGCTGGCTATGGATTTTTTGACCAAGCTTAGAGTTTGCGGTTTTATCGTGGCAAAAAATATCAAAGAAAAAGCCGTTATTCATACCCTTATGGTTTTTTGAAAAATCAGTTGCAAACACAGTATCGGCTAATCTTAGTCTTGCGTAGCAATAGTTATAGGTTTTGTCCTTTTTAGGATCCTGCAAAATAACTCCATTGGGAAGCTCTTCTGCCACAACCTCAAGGAATTTATCGTAGTTTTCCCTATCCATCATAATATCAACGTCGTCATCCCAAGGGATAAAGCCCTTATGTCGGGCAGCACCTAATAATGTGCCACCACCAAGGAAATAGGTAATATTGTGCTTTTTACAGATCCTGTCAACCTCTAACAAATATCCCAACAAGATTTCCTGTAAGGCACTTAATCTGCCCTGATGTTCATAGGGGAAAATTATGTCATCACAGGTTTCCATATTGCTCCAAACACAAATTCCAAGTGCTGTTTTTAAATCAATATGGGTTTCAAAGCCTGCAAATTCAATTTTATTACAGTTTAGCTCGTTGCCCTCAAAGCTGCCGTTTTCAACAGTTTTTATTTTTGCTTTTGTGCCAAACAGATCGTGCAGCATAGCACACAGCGTTCCTGTAGAAACAGTCATATCCTTGCTTCCTACATTATACACGCCCTTAAAATCCTTTTTTATTGCGTACATAACCGCATTAAAAACGTCACTGATATATACAAATGTAATTTTATTTTCGGTGCTGTAGATTTCAATTTCTTTATCATTTGCTACAGCCTCAAAGACACCGTTTAAGCCGTTATAAACACCGCTGCAGGCTCCTAAAACAATACCTGTGCGAATAATTGCACAATTTACACCGTTACTTTTGGCAATACGGACAAAATCACTTTCAAGAGTTCTCAAAAGCTGAACGGAAAAATTGTCTATATCCGCATTGCCCATTTCCATTTCAGAAAACGCTCTGAATTTATTTTCTCCTTTTCCGTAAACACGGCAATCTGACAGCATAATAACCTTGCCTGTTTTCTTACGGTTTGCCAATTCCAAAATATCGCTGATTGCCTTTGTTTCCGATTTAAAGGTTTCAAAGCTTTCTTTTATCTTTACGCCACACAAGCCGGTGTGAATAATATAATCAACCTTTTGCTTTATATCGCCTATTCTGTCAATTTCTGTAAAAGTAAAATCATCACGTTGCAAAACTTCCTTGATGATTTTATCCTCCAAGTCGCAACAGGTGGAAGCGAGGATTACATTTGCGTTTAAACCCTTTTTGTCATTTAGATTAAGAATAGTATAAGCAAAGCAAAGTGCCACTTCCTTGCCGGAGATAAGCAGGGTTTTGTCCTTCAGGTTGTTTAAGTTAATGTCAAAATCGCTGTCCTCGTATTTCAATGCAGGAGTTGAAGCCCAATCAGATTGAAATACATTCAGTACATCCTTCATTAACATTTTCTCACCTCCGATTACATAGACGATTTCATTATTGCGGCGGTTAATTTTATTCCATCTCTAAGCGTTACCTTGGACTTAAAACCAAGGGACTTTAGTTTCTCTGTGTTCAGTATAAAATGCTCCGGCTCCATGGGGGAAAAGTGTCCTTTTTTACAAATCAACTTTCCTGTTGAAGTCTCTGAAAATTCGTTGATAAAATCTCTGTATTTAGCAACACTGTTGTCTGAAGCTACGTTGTAAATCTCGTTATCGACACCCTGTGTAAGTATATACAAAATTGCTCTTGCACAGTCGGATACATAGCAATAGCTTTCTGACCGGTTACTGACATTTGACAAATCAAGCTTTAAATTTGTTTTCCCTTCAAGCAGTGAATACAAAATATCATTTATGTCAAGGGGTGCACCGTAAACCTTACCAAGCCTTGCGAAAGAAATTTTCGCCATACTTGCCTGTGCAAACTTATGGGCAATACACTCAGCCATTCTCATACTTTGCACGTTTTCGTTCCTTACAGGGTCAATATATCCCAGCTCATTTTCACAAATATCCGTTTTACCGTTATAAACAGTGCCGTAAACAGAAGCGTCACTGCAAAACACAGTAGAAGGCACATTATTTTTCGTAATATATTCAAGCAAATTGCTGATAGCTAAATTGTTGTTTTGATTATTAAATTCATTGTGAATAAGGTAGTCAACCTTGTACGCACAGAAATTGTCATAGCTTTCGCTGACTAAAAAATCAACATCATTGCGAGAGCTGAGCTCTCTGTATCTATCAAGAAGATAATCGTTGTTATCCACTGCAATTATCTTTGTATCAAGATTCAGCAAATCATTATTAATAAGAAAAGCACATACAAGATAATATCCCAATAAATTGCCTGCACCTGTAATCAAAACTGTTTTGTTTTTGAAACGGGAGAAGTCAACAGAGCATTTAGCAACAGTCAACAAATCCTCATAAATATATGGTTTTAACAAATCCTTTACCATATTCATAATTTTTCTCCCAAATCACAAATTAATCGGCAATCCTACTTTTTAATATAAGTAACCCTTAGTCCTGTTTCCGGAGAACGGCTCCATTCAAGCTTTAGACGAGAGTAGTCATACTTTACTATTCCGTCCTTTTCGTGAGTTTTCTTCATTTTACTAAAGAAGGATTCAGGCAAGCCTAAAGTCTTGTTTGCATTGTGAATCATTTTTACGATTTCGTGGTTATTGTTTTCCGCAATATCCTCAGGATTGCTGTCAATGGTCATAGAATTTCCATCCTCAGCTATTACGCAATACTTACTGTCTGCTCCGATTTCATTGTAAACAGACTGGAAGTCAATTCTTGCATTAAGGATAGAAAAACACATAGCAAAAATCACAAAGCCTGTCAAAAGCACAGCTACCAAGCCATAGAATACTTTTCTGAAAGTACCGTTTGCAGCCTTTTGTAAAACTATTTTTTCAGCATTTTGTGCAGCCTTATTTGCCTTTGCTTTTACTTCCTCTGAAGCTTCCTTGCTTTTGCTTATATTACCTGAGCTTGTACCGTAATGCTCTTCTCTGTAATCAGCCAAAGCTTTTATATTTTGCTCCAAGTCTTCCTTTAGAATCTCAATTCGTGCAGTTATCTTTTCTATTTTTCTATTGGATAGCTTTATCAGAGCTACGTCATCTGTGTTGTTTAGAGTTTCTTTAAATTTATTTAGCCTGTTTGTCAGCTTTTCAATTTGCATTTTTCTCTTATCAACAAGATAAACAAGGTGTGTTTCCTCAGTAGGACCGTCAAAAATAATGTGTCCCTTTTTTAAATATATAGAACGGGGGCAGATTTCCTTAACAGATGCAGGGTTATGGCTTACAAATAAAACAGTAACATCCTCTTCCTGAATAACCTCTTTAATTTTGGTCTTACATTTAGTTCTGAAGGAGGCGTCGCCTACTGATAAAGCCTCGTCAACAACAAGAACGTCAGGCTTGATATTAACATTTATAGCAAAACCTAAACGCATTTTCATACCGCTTGAGTATGTTCTTACAGGCTGGTCGATATAATCTCCAAGCTCAGCAAAATCAATAACGCGTTCCTCAATATCCTTGATTTCATCATCATTTAAACCGAGAACATATCCCTTTAGGTAAATGTTCTCACGTCCTGTCATTTCAAGAGCAAAACCTGCGGTAAGCTCAAGCAAAGCCGCAACTACACCTTTAACCTGTACTGTTCCCTCATCAGGGAAAGTTACGCCTGTAATTGTTTTCAGCATAGTTGACTTACCTGAGCCATTGTCGCCCATAATGCCTACTGCCTCACCCTTGCGTACCTCAAAATTTATGTGGTCAAGGGCATGGTTTTGAACAGGTCTTCTTGGCTTAAAAAATAGCGCCTTAAACCTTTCCTGGTCATTTCTGTACAAAGTATATGTTTTGCAGACATTGTCAAATTTTATAATAACTTCTGCATTTTCGTCTGCAACCTTTAAATCTTTAATTCCGTGTAATTCGTTCATTTCTTCACCCCTTACAGTACATCAGGGATTTTCTTTCTCAGACGGTTGTAGTTATATACGCCCAAGAAGAAAACAACTGCAAATTCTACTAAGAATATAACCAATTCCAACGTATAATCATAAAACGGCCTGTTATATAAGAAACAATTTCTGTAACCGTTTACAAAGAAGTTTACAGGGTTAAAGAGCATAATTTTGTCAATAGGAGCAGGAAGATCATAAGAGTTGTAAATTACACCTGACAACCAGAACATACCTGTCATAAAAGACGCCAGTGCATTTTCAAAATCAGGACTGAATGCACTCATTGACGCAGTGCTCCAGGATAGGAACACAAAGAACAGGAACATCAACGGCATATAGAAGAAATACTGCAAATTATATATACTCGGATAATATCCAAAACAAATTAGAACGATATACATAATAGCTGACAGCATAATGTGGATATATAATCGTGACAGGGCGGTATATGTCATAATAGTTGAAACAGGGAAATTGACCTTTGTAACAAACTGCCTGTGACTTCTGATAACCTTAGCACCTTGATTGATACTGTCTGAAATATAGAACCAAGGGACAAGTCCGGAAATCATAAATACAAAACGTGTAAAGGACATTGTAACGTCGCCCACGTCAACACCGATTTCATGAACCGCCTTGATGCCTACAGAAAATGCAAACCAATATACAAACAGCTGGAAAGTAGGCTTGATTACAGCCCAAAGCGGGCCTAAAGCAGAGCCTTTATATGTTTTAACAAGTTCGATTTTAGCAAGTTTAAAAATCTGTTTGCCAAAGCCCTTGTGTTCGTTAATAATTTCCTTAATAAAAATTACCATCGCCCCCTATGGAAGAACATTATAACTTATTATTGTTTAACATTTCTATTATATAACTTTTTCAATATTTGTCAATTTATTTATTGCGGACATTTAGGAATACTCTATTTTGGAAAAGTAAAAAGGGCAAAGCCGAAGCTTTGCCCTGATATAGTATATTATGACCAGCTATAAGATGAGAAGTTAAAAGTCATACCGCTTGTAGATGGAACTGTCAGGTCGCCTGTTTGCCCTTCGTTGCTTCCCTTACTAAAGATTACTTTATCGAAGCCTGTTGGAATAGTGTATTTCCACTTGCCATCGGAGGTTTGTTCCATTGATACACCCGGCCAAGCATTTGGACCCTCGCTGCCGGTTGTCCAATAGTAAATGTATACTTCAGACCAGTTTTCTGTGTTTTCAAAGTAAACTACTGTGCCGTCCTCCTGTGGCTGAGTAGGCTGTGTTGGTTGTGTAGCAGGTGAAGTCGGGCCCTGTTTTACAAGGTTCTGACCAACCTTTGCAATATCACTAATTCCGACAATCTTTTTCTGAATATATGTTGCATCCTTTATATTTACTACACCGTTTGTATCAACATCTGCTAATAAATTACCTGTTGCTGAAAGAGTTGCAACATCTGCTATTTGCTTTTGAATAGCAGTAACATCATTAATATCAACTTTTTTATCAGCATTAGCATCACCGTAGATACCTACGATTTCTGTAGCAGGCTGTGTAGGAGTTGTAGGCTTTGTAGGTGTTGTAGGCTTTGTAGGTGTTGTAGCAGTAGTCGGCTGTGTTGAAGGTGTAGTAGGAACAGTACCGTCAGCTACTTCAAGTAGAATTGTGCCGTTTGCTCCGCTGTTAAATGTTACCTTACCGCCTGAAACAGCAGCAGTTGTGCCGTCATATGTGTTCTTTAGAACAGTGCCGTCAGGATATGTGCTGTTAAGTGTGATTGTTACGCTTGTGTTTTTGTTTGCGCCGATACAAGCAACTACTGCGTCAGCAACGCCGTTTTTGTTGTATGTACGAGCAAAAGCAGTACCTGAAGTTGCAGACAGGTTTGTGTGCTGACCTGCACCTACAGCAACGTGATTGTTTCTGAACTGACCAACCTTCTGCCAATGAGAAAGTACGTTTTTGTCAAGACTGTTCCAGTTCATATCTGAACGAAGGTTGTGATCCTTACCGGAAGCAAGACCGCCTAAAAGCGGACGGTTGCTTTCATCACCGTAATAAATCTGAATACCGCCCGGTAACAGCTGGAATGCAGAACCCTGATAAATTAAGTCATTTCTGCAAAGTCTTGTATCGTGAGAAGATAAGTAGGACAGTACATTATATTTATCATTTGAGTTAAGCTGACTTGCGTAGCTCTTGTATGTTTCGTTAATTGAGCTTGCACCCGGTACACCGGAAGCGCCTGCGTCAAAGCTGTTGCTGCTGCCAAAGGAGAAGTTGATCATTGAGTCAAATCCGCCTTGAGTGTAATAGCTGTCATATGACAGATAGTGAGGATAACATTCACCTGTCATCCAGAAATCTTCATCCCAGTCAGCACCCGGCTTTGATGGGTTGTTTGCTCTCCAGGTTTTCAGTGACTCTACGCACTGTGTTTTTAATGCTTTCCAAGAGTCCATAGAAACGTGCTTTGCAGTATCGCAACGGAAACCGTCAACACCATATTTCTCAACCCACTGTGACAACCAGAATACAAGATAGTTTCTTACTGTTTTCTGTTTGCCTGTTGCAAAGTAAGCGTTCAGTTCACTTTGCTTTTGGACAAGAGTGCCTTCTTTAGTCCACTTTGTTTTTAAAATCTGTGGAGTATCAACTGTAGCATTAACATTTTCCTTTAAGTCCGGCAGATAGGTTTGACAACCCTCTAAGTCGCCTGAGCCTTCTCTATAGCCTGCAAGACCGGCTCTGAGCCAATCTGAACCCCACCATTTTGCCCAGTCAGCTGCGTTGTTGTTGTAGTCAATATAAGTATGATAGGAGTTGTCATTTAGCTTTGCGTTGTAGTAATCGCTCTCCCAACCACTCTTGACAGTACCGAATCCGTACTCATCCATATCATACAGGGTGTTATAACCAACGTGATTCATAACTATGTCAAGTACAACTCTGATATTGTGCTTGTGGGCTGTATCAACTAAAGTTTCAAACTCTTCTTCTGTACCGAAGTTTTGGTCAGTCTGTGAGAAGTCAAGAGCATAGTAGCCGTGGTATGAATAGTGAGGGAAAGAGCCTGATTTGCCGTTACCTGCGATACAGTAGCCGTGAATTTGCTCGTAAGGAGCAGAAATCCAAATAGCATTTACACCTAAGTTATCAAAATAGCCTTCCTCAATCTTTTTGGTAATACCTGCAAAGTCACCGCCGTGGAATGAAGCGGCGTCGGAGTTACCTGTTACAACCTGACCATGCTGATCAAGGCTTCTTTTGTATGAGTGATCGTTGCTTGTGTTGCCGTTGTAAAAACGGTCTGTGAGTAAGAAATAAACAGATGCGTTATCCCAAGAGAAATCAGAGGGACTGCTTAATGTTGCCCCGCTTGAGTTACTTTGAGAGGTTGCACCTGATGGGTCGGCACTTGTTGCAACTGCATTTACTGTCATAGCTGTGGTAGCTAAGGATGCAAGAAGTGCCAAGCAAAGAATAATTGATAAAATTCTTTTCATTGCTTTTCATCCTTTCAAAATTTCTAAATAAATGGTTTTTAACCTGTCTCTTATACACATCTGACGCTGCCGACGAAGGCT
>CAMFQG010000053.1 GCA_945980035.1 uncultured Clostridia bacterium | reverse complement strand
CTAAGAAGGCTATTAAGGTTACTTACAAGAAGGTTAAGGACGCTAAGGGCTTCAAGGTAACTTACAAGCTTGGTAAGAAGACTTTCAACAAGAAGTTCAATCTATCCAAGAAAGAGCTAAAGAAAGCTAAGGTTACAAAGACAATTAAGGTTAAGAAGGCCGGCAAATATAAAGTAACTGTTAAGGCATTCGTAACATCAGGTAAGAAAACTGCTTATTCAGACGCTACAAAGGCTGCAACAGCTAAGGTTAAATAATTTAACTTTACTTTATAACAAATAGCATAATTAAAGCTCCTTGTGGATTTTCCACAGGGAGCTTTTTTAATGGATAATTGATAATGGATAATGGATAATGAAAGACGTGCAGAAAAATTCATATATAAATAAACTTTAATTCCCGACCGAATCTATAGACCGCCTACGGCGGAAATTTGCTATTATTATGGTCGGGCAGAAATGTTTTTTGATAAAATAAAGCTGTCTGCGCGGAATGGATGCAACGTCACGTTGCCCCGACCGAATTAATAGTCCGCTTTCAGCGGAAATAATTACGATTTTTATTAATTTTCCGGGACAACCACCTGCCTCCCTTGTGTAAAGGGAGGTGTCACGAAGTGACGGAGGGATTGTAATAGATACTGTCGTGCATAAAAGTTTTCTGCTTAAACAAACCTATCTACTCGACCATAATTTTCAATTTTCAATTTGCATTGTTTTCAATTTGAGTTATTTTATCAACCAACCCGAGTGTTTCTTTTGCCTATTTTCTTTTGAGAAAAATTATTATGAATTTTTTGAAAAAAACTATTGACTTTTTTACAAAACTGTAATAAAATGATAAACTAAATGATAATGGGGATTAATCTGAATTTTCATGGGTGGTGCAAAGACTAAACAAAAAATATATCACAATATTTTTTGAATGTCAAGCATTATTTTTTCAATAGAAATTTTTATGATTATTTCCAATATTATTAACCGTTTTTTGTCAGAAAATATGGAATTATAAGGAGTTGATTCGCCTATGGTTAATGTTAAACCCGTGCAGCTTGGCAAAACTGAACGTATGAGTTTCGCAAAAATTGATGAAGTAATCAATATGCCGAATCTTATTGAGGTGCAGAAGAAATCTTACCAATGGTTTCTTGAGGAAGGTCTGAAAGAAGTTTTCCGTGATGTATCAGGAATCACTGATTACACAGGGAATTTTGTCCTTGATTTCCTTGATTATGAGTTGGATGTAAACAATCCTAACTACAGTGTTATCGAATGTAAGGAAAGAGATGCAACATACTCAGCTCCCCTGAGAGTAAGAGCCAGACTCTTGAACAAGGAAACCGGCGAGATTAAGGAAAACAACGTATTTATGGGTGATTTTCCTCTTATGACAGACTCAGGCACATTTGTAATCAACGGTGCAGAGCGTGTTATTGTATCTCAGCTTGTTCGTTCACCGGGTGTTTACTACAAGATGGAGCATGACAAAACAGGTAAGGAGCTGTTCTCCTCAACTGTCATCCCAAACCGTGGTGCTTGGCTTGAATACGAAAATGACGTTAACGACGTTTTCTATGTTCATATTGATAAAAACAGAAAGGTTCCGATTACTGCATTTATCCGTGCTCTTGGTTTAGGTACCGACGCAGAGATTCTTGAGTTCTTCGGCGACGATGCAAGAATCAAGGCTACTATCGAAAGAGATCAGACCAAGTCGGTAGAAGAGGGTATGATTGAGGTTTATAAAAAGCTAAGACCATCAGAGCCTCCTACAATCGAAAGTGCACAAACACATATTAATAATCTATTCTTTGACCCTCATCGTTATGATATGTCAAGAGTAGGCAGATATAAATATAACAAAAAGTTAGGTATTTCCGGCAGAATCACAGGCAAAACTCTTGCACAGCCTATTGCAAACCCACGCACAGGCGAGGTTATGGCTAACCGCGGTGACGTTGTGGGACGTGCATTAGCTGTTGAAATCGAAAACGCAGGTGTAAATGTTGCCTTTGTTCAGCAGGGCGACAAGGTTGTTAAGGTTATTTCAAACGGTATGGTAGATATTAAGTCATATGTTGACTTTGATGCCAAGAAAGAATGTGAAATCAACGAAAATGTTGTATTCTCCGTTCTTTGCGAAATTCTTGACAGTGCCGAAAACACAGAACAGCTAAAGGAAATGCTCCGCCAGAGAAGAACAGAGCTTATTCCTAACCACATTACAGTTGATGATATTTTTGCCACAATCAACTATATGAACTGCCTTGCAGAGGGTGTAGGTACAACAGATGACATCGACCATTTAGGCAACCGTCGTATCCGTTGCGTAGGCGAGCTTTTGCAGAATCAGTTCAGAATCGGCTTCAGCCGCTTGGACAGAGTTATCCACGAGAGAATGACTCTTCAAAACCAAGACGCTGAAACAATGACTCCTAATACCCTTATTAATATACGTCCCGTAACTGCGGCAATCCGTGAGTTCTTCGGTTCCTCACCGCTTTCACAGTTTATGGACCAGAACAACCCGCTGGCAGAATTAACTCACAAGCGTAGATTATCTGCATTGGGCCCCGGCGGTCTTTCCAGAGATCGTGCCGGATTTGAAGTTCGTGACGTTCACTATACACACTACGGACGTATGTGTCCTATCGAAACTCCTGAAGGACCTAACATCGGTCTTATCTCTTACCTTGCTACATTTGCAAGAATTAATGAGTATGGATTTATCGAGGCACCTTTCCGTAAAATTGACAAGGCAACCGGTGTAGTAACCGACGAGGTTGTATATATGACTGCCGATCAAGAAGATGATTTTGCAGTTGCACAGGCTAACGAGCCTCTTGATGAAAGCGGACACTTCAAGAACAAGAGAGTTGTCGGCAGATTCAGAGACGGATTTGTTGAGTATTCTCCCGAGCGATTTGACTATATGGACGTATCTCCGAGAATGGTTGTGTCCGTTGCTACATCAATGATTCCTTTCCTTGAAAACGACGACGCAAACCGTGCGCTGATGGGTTCAAACATGCAGCGTCAGGCTGTACCGCTGTTGGTAACTGAGTCACCAATCGTAGGAACAGGTATGGAATACCGTTCAGGTACCGACTCAGGTAACTGTGTTCTTGCAGAGGGCGACGGTGTTGTTGCAAGCGTTGATGCCGACCACGTTAGCGTAGTATATGACGACGGCAACGTAAAGAATTATGACGTAATCAAGTTCCTGCGCAGTAACCAGGGTACTTGTATCAATCAGATTCCTGTTGTTGAAAGAGGCGAACGTGTTAAGAAGGGCGCAGTCCTTGTTGACGGCCCTGCTATCAAGAACGGCGAAATTGCCCTTGGTAAAAACGCCCTTATCGGCTTTATGACCTGGGAGGGTTACAACTACGAGGATGCTGTTCTTATCAGCGAAAAGATTGTAAGAGAAGATGTTTATACATCTATCCACATTAACGAATATGATACAGAAGCACGTGACACAAAGTTAGGTGCTGAGGAAATCACTCGTGACATTCCAAACGTAGGCGACGATATGCTGAAAGACCTTGACGAAAACGGTATTATCCATATCGGTGCAGAGGTTGGCGCAGGTGATATATTGGTAGGTAAGGTTACACCAAAGGGTGAAACCGAGCTTACTGCCGAGGAAAGATTGCTCCGTGCAATCTTCGGCGAAAAGGCAAGAGAGGTCAGAGATACTTCTCTCCGTGTTCCCCACGGTGAAAGCGGTATTGTAGTTGACGTTAAGGTATTTACACGTGAGGAATGCCGTAACGAGCTGCAGCCCGGTGTAAACAAGGTTGTAAGAGTATATCTTGCACAGAAGAGAAAGATAAGCGTAGGCGATAAGATGGCAGGTCGTCACGGTAACAAGGGTGTTGTATCCCGTATTTTACCTGTTGAAGATATGCCGTTCTTACCTGACGGTACTCCGCTGGATATCGTACTTAACCCATTGGGTGTACCTTCCCGTATGAACATCGGTCAGGTGCTTGAGGTTCACTTAGGCTATGCGGCTAAGGCCCTGGGCTGGAAGATACAGACTCCTGTATTTGACGGTGCACATGAATCCGATATCTTTGAAGCATTCAGAATGATGGAGCAGAAGGACGATTATCCTGAACGTTCACAGGTAATAGGCATCGACTTCGGCGAGTGTATCCGTCAGAACGGTATCCTTATTGACCAGTGTAAAACACGTCTGAAGGACGGCCGTACAGGTGAATTTTTCGACAACCCTGTAACAGTTGGTTATATGTACTATCTAAAGCTTCACCACCTTGTTGATGATAAGATTCACGCAAGATCAACAGGACCTTACTCACTTGTAACTCAGCAGCCACTTGGCGGTAAAGCTCAGTTCGGCGGACAGAGATTCGGTGAAATGGAAGTTTGGGCACTTGAGGCTTACGGTGCAGCCTATACACTTATGGAAATCCTTACAGTTAAGTCCGATGACGTTGTAGGACGTGTTAAGACCTACGAGGCAATCGTTAAGGGCCAGAATATTCCGGCACCGGGTATTCCTGAATCGTTTAAGGTTCTTATCAAAGAGTTGCAGTCACTGTCACTTGACGTTCGTGTTCTTGACAGAGCAGGCGAGGAAATCGACCTTAAACAGCACTTTGACGAGGATGACGATATTCCTGTTGAAAATGCTAACTTTGACGAGAAGCAGGTTATGACAACTATGGACAGCTTCACTCTTGAAGAGGACGGCAGCGAGGATAATATGTTTGATGAACGCTCAATAGTTGAAGACGCAGACGACGATTTTGTTGACTTCGACGGAAGCGACGAGTTTTAATTAAGGAGGAGCAAAATACAATGGAAAATAACGCATTTGATTCAATTAAAATCAGTTTAGCTTCTCCGGAGCAGATTCTATCTTGGTCTTACGGTGAGGTTAAAAAACCGGAAACCATTAACTACAGAACACTAAAGCCTGAACGTGACGGCTTGTTCTGTGAACGCATTTTCGGACCTACAAAGGACTGGGAATGTCATTGCGGTAAATATAAGAGAATCAGATACAAGGGCAAGGTTTGTGACCGTTGCGGTGTTGAGGTAACACGTGCAAAGGTTAGACGTGAACGTATGGGACACATTCACCTTGCAGCTCCTGTATCTCATATTTGGTATTTCAAGGGTACTCCGTCAAGAATAGCACTGATGCTTGACATTTCTCCAAGAAATCTTGAGAGAGTTCTGTACTTCCAGTGCTATATTGTTACTGATCCGGGCGATTGCCGAGAGCTTGAAAAAATGCAGTGCTTAACAGAACGAGAATATATGGATATGCGTGAAAAGTACGAGGACGATTTCCAGGCAGGCATGGGCGCAGAAACAATTATGGAGCTTCTCAAGGAAATCGACCTTGATAAGCAGGCTGTTGAAATCAGAGAAGAGCTTGAAACTGCATCAGGTCAAAGACAGGCACGTTTGGTTAAGAAGTTAGATGTTGTTGAAAGCTTCAAAAATTCAGGTAACCGTCCTGAATGGATGATTCTCACAGAGATTCCTGTAATTCCACCGGATATTCGTCCAATGGTACAGCTTGACGGCGGACGTTTTGCTACATCAGATTTAAACGATTTGTACAGACGTGTTATCAACAGAAACAACCGTCTTGCAAAGCTTATTGAGCTAAATGCTCCCGATATTATTATCAGAAATGAAAAGCGTATGCTACAGGAGGCTGTTGACGCACTAATCGACAACGGTCGCCGTGGCAGACCTGTAACAGGTCCTAACGGCCGTGCACTGAAATCCCTTTCAGATATGCTAAAGGGTAAGCAGGGACGTTTCCGTCAGAACCTTCTGGGTAAACGTGTTGACTACTCCGGACGTTCAGTTATCGTTGTAGGTCCTGAGCTGAAGATGTATCAGTGCGGTTTGCCTAAGGAAATGGCTCTTGAGCTGTTTAAGCCTTTCGTTATGAAACGTCTTGTAGAAACAAAAGAAGTTATCAATATTAAGGCTGCAAGAAAAGCAGTAGAACGTGCAAAGCCTGAGGTTTGGGACGCACTTGAAGTTGTTATCAAGGGACATCCTGTTCTTCTTAACCGTGCGCCTACACTTCACAGACTTGGTATTCAGGCATTTGAGCCGGTACTTGTAGAGGGACGTGCTATTAAGCTTCATCCGCTGTCCTGTACAGCCTACAACGCTGACTTTGACGGCGACCAGATGGCTGTTCACGTACCTTTGTCAGCAGAGGCACAGGCAGAGGCAAGGTTCTTGATGCTTGCTGCAGGAAACCTGTTGAAGCCTTCTGACGGTCAGCCTGTTACTGTTCCTACACAGGATATGATTCTTGGTTCTTACTACCTGACTCTTGACAAGGACGGAGAGCCGGGCGAGGGCAAGGTGTTCCGTGATGTTGACGAGGCTATGATGGCTTACCAGACCGGTGTTATCAAGCTACACTCAAAAATCAAGGTTCGCCGTACAGTTGAAATTGACGGTGAAATGAAGTCTGCTCTTGTTGATACAACAATGGGTAAGATTATTTTCAACAGACCTATTCCACAGGATTTAGGACTTGTTGACCGTTCAATTCCAGAAAATAAATTCAAATTTGAGGTTGACTTCCTTGTTGGCAAGGGAGGACTTAAAAAGATTATCGACGCATGTATCGCTAAACACGGTACACAGGTTACTTCTGTAGTTCTTGATGAAATCAAGGCACAGGGCTATAAGTACTCTACAATCGGCGCTATTACAGTTGCTGTTTGTGACGCAACAATTCCACCTGAAAAGGGCGAGATTATTGCAGAGGCAGAAACTAAGGTTGACGCAATCCGTGAGGAATATTTAATGGGTTTACGTTCTGACGAGGAGCGTTACGCAGATGTTCTAAAGGTTTGGGAAAAGGCAACCGATGACGTAACTGCAAAGCTACAGGCAGGTCTTGACCGTTACAACCCTATCTATATGATGGCTGATTCCGGTGCCCGTGGTAGTATGAGCCAGATTCGTCAGCTTGCAGGTATGCGTGGCCTTATTGCCAATACATCAGGTAAAACCATTGAAATTCCTATTCGTGCTAACTACCGTGAAGGTCTGAATATCTTAGAGTACTTTATTTCTTCCCGTGGTGCTCGTAAAGGTCTTGCAGATACAGCTCTGCGTACAGCTGACTCCGGTTACCTTACCCGTCGTCTTGTTGACGTATCTCAGGATGTTATTATCCGCCAGGATGACTGTGGTACAAAGGACGGACTTGAGGTATTTGATATCGTAAGCGAGGGCAATGTTATCGAAGGCTTGGAGGAGCGTCTGATCGGACGTTACCTGATTGATGATTTCTGTGACGAAAACGGAAACGTGCTTGTTTCAAACCAAGTAATGATGGGCGAAAAAGAAGCAAAGACTATCATCAACAGCGGTGCTGAAAGCGTTAAAATCCGTTCAGTGCTGGGATGCTGTGCAAAGCACGGTGTTTGCCGTAAGTGTTACGGTTCTAACCTTGCTAACCGTCAGCCGGTTACAGTAGGTGAATCTGTTGGTATTATCGCTGCTCAGTCAATCGGTGAGCCCGGTACACAGCTTACAATGAGAACATTCCATACCGGTGGTGTTGCTTCTGCTGAAGATATTACACAGGGTCTTCCACGTGTCGAGGAATTGTTCGAGTCACGTAAGCCAAAGAGCCTTGCAATCATCAGTGAGATTGACGGTGAGGTTAGATTTGAGGAAAGAAAAAATGCTCGTCATGCTGTTATCTTTAACAAGGAAAACAACGAGGAAAGAGCTTACCTAATTCCTTTCGGATTCCGTGTAAGAGTTAACGAAGGGGACCACATCAACAAGGGTGACAAGATTACAGACGGTGCAGTTAATCCACACGACGTACTTGCTATTCTTGGCACAAACGCTGTTCAGGATTACTTGATTTCCGAGGTGCAGTCAACATACCGTTTACAGGGTGTTGATATTAACGATAAGCACATTGAGGTTATCGTCAGACAGATGCTCAGAAAGGTTAAGGTTGACGATTGCGGAGATACAACTCTTGTATCAGGTCAGATTTATAACAAGTCTGCTGTTATGGCTGAGAATGATAAGATTAAGCAGAGAATCGCTAACGGTGAGGAAGGCTTAAAGGAAGCTACATGGACACAGCTTCTTCTTGGTATCACAAAAGCTGCTCTTGCTACTGACAGCTTCCTGTCAGCTGCTTCATTCCAGGAGACTACTCGTGTTCTTACCGATGCTGCAATCAAGGGTAAGGTTGACCCGTTGATGGGACTGAAAGAGAACGTCCTTATTGGTAAGCTTATCCCTGCCGGCACAGGTATGCGCAGGTACAATGATGTTGAGCTTGAGGAAAACTACCTTGCACAGAGTGAGATTCTTCAGATTTCAACGGATTCTGAATCGACAGAAGAATAATATTATTTTAAGGGTTGCACAAAGGTGCAACCCTTATTTTGTTTGATAGGAAACTTCTAATTATTGACAAAATTGTCGGTAATTGGAAGAATTTTGCAAAACTGTAAATTCATCTGATTTACCTATCAAATAAAAAATAATTTATATTGCCCGCTCAGTTGCACCCTGCGTGCGCACGAGCGATGGCTAAAGAAAGTGCACGCATATGGTGCGCACGCTTTCTTGTAGGTATATATTTATCGGCAAAAATATTTGTGCCTTTATGACATAAAACAGAGGGCTTTTTTGACTATTTTGTCAATGGCTTTTAGTTTGTATTTGTGGTACAATAACTCTGTAACGATTATTAGAAGGGAGATTGTTTTTATATGAAAACATCTTTTAAGAAATTAACAAGTGTCCTGTTATCCTTGTTAATGCTATTTTCTGTGCTAACTGTAGCAGGAATCAGCGTATCTGCAGCATCAACAGTATATCTTGATGTTTCAGGTGCTTCTACAGGTGAAGAGGATTACTGGGCTTGGATTTGGGGTCAAGACTCCGAGGGCTCATTTACCCAGATGACTTTAGACAGTGAAGGTTACTATGAGGTTCCAATGGAAGCAGGACAGAACGTAGTATTTGTACGTATGCCTGCCGGAACAGCAGGTGACTGGGATGCAAAATGGAATCAATCTGTAGATACAGTTTTTGACGGTACAAATAACCTTTGTACGCTAACCTGGTCAACTACTTGGGGCGGAGATATGGAAGTGTCATGGTCTTCTAAGGGAGGCACACCCACTACTCCAATTCCCACATTCCCCACAATTCCTATAATCGCTACTACAGAAACAACTGTTCCTACTACTGCTCCTACTACAGTTCCCACTGACCCTACAGAACCCGACGAGGATCAGTACCTGTATGTTTCCGCAAAATCAAACCTAAATACAACCGGTGTGAAGATTAAATCTCTTGGGGACAAGGTAACAGTTACTTATACATTAACAGGTACTGCACTTGACGACTGTCAGGCAGAGTTAACCTATGATTCAACAAAACTTTCTCTCAATTCTACATATAATACAAGGGAATCAATGTTCCCTGTTGCAACCGACGCACAGTATAACTTGAACGCAGGCAACGGCAAGGTGTTGTTTAATTTCAGCGGAATCAATAATAAATATGATTTCACAGCCGGCGGAGTGCTTGTTTCTATGGTGTTTGACAGAGTAGGCAGTTCCGTTGGAACAGCGTCTGTTTATTTAAACATAACCGATATGGATTCTAAGGAAACTACCTATATCGAAAACGGTAATATTAAGACAACAGCCGGCATTGCTTTAAGTCCGTCAGTAAGTGCAGAAGAGCCTACAAGGCCTACAGAAACCGAAGTCCCTACAGGTGACGCTAACGTAAATGTAAAGGCTTCTTCAAACCTGTCCGCAAATGTTACAGCAGTTGAAATTGATAAATCTACCGCTAAGGTAACATTTGACCTGACTTGCCCGGGCAAGGTTGCATTCGGTGATGTAACTGTAACTTATGATTCAAGTAAGCTTGCCTTGGAAAGCAAATACAATACCGGTGAGTCAATGTTTACCACAATTTCAGAGGGCGTTACATACAAGCTTAATGTAGCGACAGGCAAAATGAAGTTTAACTTTACAGGAGTAGATGCTGTAAATAAGACAGGTAAATATGATTTCTCAAAAGGTGCACAGCTTATTACTTTAGTGTTTACTATCAGAGCTAACTCTACCGGAGATGCAGCTATTAATCTGAATGTAACTGACTTAGGTACATTTGATACAGATTATGTTGCAGACGGCACAGTAAAGGATAGTTCAGCTGCTGTTAACGCAACAGTAAATGATGAAGAAGCTACAACTTCTGCAACAGAAGAAACAGAGGTTACAATAGCAACAGGTACTACCGGTGAAACAAAACCGACAGAATCCTCAGAAACTGTTCCTACTGAATCCTCCGAGACAACTCCTACAGAGTCCTCAGAAACACTTCCCACAGAATCTTCTGAAACACAGCCAACAAGTCCTGTATCAACATTTGATTATTATGTTGTAGGAAGTCCTGAGTTGTTTGGTGCTAACTGGACAGCAGACCCTGCAAACGGTATGACAAAGGGTATGGACAACAGATATTATTTAGCTATTGAAAACGCACCTATCGGTACTTTTAACTTTAAAGTAGTTGACAGCAACGGCGGTTGGCATCCTGAAGGTATGGGTAACGACGGTTCTGTTACAGTAAGCGAAAGCGGTACTAAGGTTATCTTTATTTACGATGAAAGCAAGGGCTACGCTATCGCTTCTACTAACGGCGAATTTCCTGTATATACCGAGCCTACTACTCCAACAAAGCCAACAGAAAATACAAAGCCAACCGAACCCACTAAACCTACAGAGGCTACACAGCCTACAACAAAGCCTCAGTCTGTAAATGACGCAGATAAAACAATCTCTAAAACAAATACAGATAATGGCGATCCTAAGGGTTCAACATTTGCTCCCATTACCTTAAAGGCTACAAGCTCAAGCAAAAAAGCAGTAAAATTAAGCTGGGCAAAGGTTAAGGGTGCAAAGGGCTACTACATTTACGGTGCTAAATGCGGAAGCAACCTGAAGAAAATCAAAACTGTTTCTTCAAAAACAACTAAACTTACAGTAAAGAAGCTGAAAAAGGGTACATACTACAAGTACCTTGTAATGGCATACAAAACTCAAAACGGTAAAAAGGTTACAGCCTCAATGTCAAAGGTTGTTCACGTAACAACTACAGGCAAGGCATACGGCAACCCATCTAAGGTAGTTTACAAAAAGTCATCCCTGTCAATCAAGAGAGGACAGAGTGTAACATTGAAGCCTACAGTTAAGGTAACAAAGAAAATCAAAAAACACGTTGCCTTAAGATTTGAATCAACCAATACAAAGGTTGTTACAGTAAACTCCAAGGGCAAGATTAGCGGCAAGAGCAAGGGTACTGCTACAGTATATATGTATGCTCAGAACGGTGTATATGACAAGGTTAAGGTTACTGTAAAATAATATTTTAATTATAATTACTCCCAAGGATTTTTTTGGGAGTAATTTTTTTATTTGATAGACTAACTATTAAAAGTCAATAGAAAAATGAAAAAATTTCC
>CAMFQG010000052.1 GCA_945980035.1 uncultured Clostridia bacterium | reverse complement strand
CACCTAAGCCTTCGTCGGCAGCGTCAGATGTGTATAAGAGACAGCTCTTGTTGTTTCTAAGCTAAAGTGGTATAATTAGCTTACTGCTTTTCGGGAGGTGTTATTATGCTTAAAAACGGCGAACATTTTGAGCCATTGGGAAACGGTGTAGAAATAATCGTGTCGGATTTGTTTCATTTTTCTACAGACACTATTTTGCTTGCAGACTTTGCCAAGCCAAAGCTAAAATCAAAGGCGGTTGATTTAGGTACAGGCTGTGGCACAATACCCCTATTGTGGGCAAGAAATAACCGTAATATGGAAATTAACGCAGTTGAAATTCAAGCTCAGGGTTACGATATGGCTCTGAGAAGTGTGGAGCATAATAACATAGAAAACATCAAGCTGTTTAACTGCGATATGAAAAATCTAAAGGGTGTGTTGCCCTTTGGATATTTTGATTTGGTAGTCTGCAATCCCCCATACAAAGAGGAGGGAACAGGCATCAAAAATCCCGAAAGTGAAAAGCTGATTGCTCGCCACCAGCAAAACCTTTCCATTGACGATATTACCCTGACCGCTAAAAATCTGTTGCAGTTTGGCGGAAGATTTTGTATGTGCCAGCGTCCCGAAAGGCTTGTTGACGTACTGAGTTCAATGCGAAAAAACGATATAGAACCAAAAAGGTTGCGATTTGTTCAGCAAAGGAAAAATAAAAATCCAAAGCTGTTTTTAGTTGAGGGAAAGCGCAGCAGTAAACCCTCAAGCTTAATAGTTGAGAAAACTCTATTTATTGAGGACGAACAGGGAGATTTTTCACAGGAAATGAAAGAAATCTACGGAGCATACAAGGAGGCATATTATGGATAATACACTTTACGTTGTGGGAACGCCTATAGGCAATTTGTCCGATATGTCGCCACGTGCTGTTGACACTTTGAGAAATGTAGATTTTATTGCCGCTGAAGATACACGTGTTACATTAAAGCTGCTGAATCACTTTGACATAAAAAAACCTATGGTAAGCTACTACGAGCACAACAAACGTGAACGCGGTGAGATTATCTGCAACAGGATTTTATCAGGAGAAAGCTGTGCCATTGTAACAGACGCCGGTATGCCCTGCATTTCAGATCCCGGTGAAGATTTAATAAAGCTCTGTGAGGAAAAGGGTATAAAGACTATTGTTGTCCCCGGTCCAAGCGCAGTTATTTCTGCCCTTGCCGTAAGCGGACTTGAAACAGGAAGATTCTGCTTTGAGGGATTTTTAAGCGTCAACAAGAAAAGTCGCAGAGAACATCTGCAAAACCTTGCCGACGAAACAAGGACAATGATTTTTTACGAGGCTCCCCACAAATTGCCCTCCACATTAAAGGATTTGTACTCAGCATTTGGCGACAGAAAACTGACTATAGTCCGTGAGATTACAAAAATTCACGAGGAAACCATACGCACCACTACAAAATATGCCGCAGAAAATCTTGCAGACAGCGGTATAAAAGGCGAAATCGTACTTGTTCTTGAGGGCAAAAAACAAATAGATAACGAGGAAAGCTACACCCTTGAGCAAGCGGTAGAAATTGCTGAAAAGCTAATTGAAAAGGGTATGAAATCAAGCGAGGCTGCAAAAGAGACGGCTTCCATAACAGGATTTAAGAAAAACGAAATTTACAAGGAATTAATATGACCTACGAAAACGCACTTAAAATTATACATTCCCTAAACAAGTTCGGCATAAAGCCGGGACTTGACAGAATAAAAAGACTGCTTGCACTTATGGGCAATCCACAAAACAGGCTGAAATTTATCCACGTTGCAGGCACAAACGGCAAAGGCTCAACCTGTGCTTTGATTAGCTCTGTGCTTGTGGAAGCAGGATATAAAACAGGACTTTTTATCTCGCCCTACATTACGGACTTTCGGGAGCGTATTCAGATTAACGGCGAAATGATAAGCAAGAAAGCCCTTGCAAATGCAGTTGAGGAAACCTATCCTTTGCTGTTAAAGTTGGAAAAAGACGACTGCATAATCACTGAATTTGAATACGTTATGGCACTGGAATTTTACATACACTGTAAAGAAAGCTGTGACGTGGTTGTTCTTGAAACAGGGCTTGGGGGATTGTACGATTGTACCAACGTAATTTTACCTCCCCTGTGTTCGGTTATCACCACCATCGGACTTGACCACACTGCAATTTTAGGCAACACTATTGAGGAAATTGCTCATCAAAAATGCGGTATTATCAAGGAAAACTCACCTGTAATCACTTCAAGTCAAGATGCGGATGTAATGGAAATCATCAGAAATACTGCGAAAAAAACTAATTCAAAGCTGACAGAAAGTAATTCCATAGAGTTTGAAAGCATCAGTGAAAATCTTACTGGTACAACCTTTACCTACAAAGGTATTGACATCACTCTGCCTTTGATTGGCAAACACCAGATTGAAAACGCAAAAACTGCTATGGCAGCTATCGAGGTGTTGAAAAATTACTTTGAGATTACTGACGAAAATATCACCACAGGTTTTTCAAAGGCGGTTAACCCTGCAAGGTTTGAAGTGCTAAGTCAAAATCCCCTGATAATTCTTGACGGCGCTCACAATCCAAACGGAATCGAGGCTTTAAAGAACGCACTTGAAACACACCTTAAAGGCACTAAGTCTATTTGCATTATGGGAATGCTTGCAGACAAGGACAGCAAAAGCTCCGTAAAAATACTGAAAGAAATGTTCTCCACAGTGTTTACCGTTCCTGTGGACAACCCCCGAAGCCTGTCTGCACAGGAATTAAAGGCAGAATGTAGTAATTACTTTGAAAATGTAATAAGCTGCGAAAGTCCCTTTAAAGCTTTCGACAAGGCTTTTGCTCTCTCAAAAATTCAAAGCCTGCCTATTATCATCTGCGGTTCTCTGTACCTTGCAGGCGAGATAAGACCGTATATATTGGAAAAGATGAAATAACAACAATTTGCGACAGTCAAATTCTACAGATTTTTCAACCTACACCGAGTATTATTGGTGTAGGTTATTTTTTTGCAAAGGAAGTTAAAAATGCTGGATACCAAATACAAAAATGACATATTAACCATAAAGCTAAAGGGTGAAATAGACCACAACAGCGCATCAAGCCTGAGAACAGCTATCGACAGTCAAATCAACGCCCTGCGGCCTAAAATTCTGGAGCTTGATTTTTCAGGAGTAGGCTTTATGGACAGTTCGGGAATCGGACTTATTATGGGACGATACCGTTCTATGGGATTAATCGGCGGAAAAATAAAGGTGATAAACGTGCCTGAAAATATCGGAAGAATTATCAGCCTTAGCGGAATATCAGCCTTGGGGGTATTAAAATGAATATTATTAATGAAATGCACCTGAAATTCATAAGCAAAAGCACAAACGAAGGCTTTGCACGTTCTGTAGTTTCCACCTTTATTTTAGAGCTTGACCCTACTATTAATGAAATTGCAGATATAAAAACCGCTGTCAGCGAGGCTGTGACAAACTCCATTGTTCACGGATATAAAAGAGAAAGCGGAATGATTTACATAGACGCAAAAATCACTCAAAACAAAAAGGTAATTATAAAAATCCGCGACAAGGGTGTCGGCATTGAAAACGTGGAAAAGGCTATGGAGCCGTTGTTTACAACCTCACAGCAGGAGGAACGTGCAGGACTCGGATTTACTGTTATGCAAAGCTTTATGGACAATGTAAAGGTTAAATCCGCACCAAACAAAGGCACAACAGTTACTTTGGAAAAGCAAATTATCTCCGTAAGATGAATGAACGAAATAAGCTTGTTGAGGAAAATTTAGGACTTGTACATTCCTGCTGTAAAAAATTCAAAAATCGAGGCATTGAATATGACGATTTATTTTCAGCAGGATGTATGGGCTTAATTAAAGCTATTGACAACTTTAATCCCGACTACGGCTTACAGCTTTCCACCTATGCTGTACCTGTGATTTTAGGAGAAATTAAACAGCTGTTCCGTGACGGAGGAGCCGTTAAGGTCAGCAGAAGCTTAAAAGAGCTTGCAATGAAAATCAACAAAACCAACAATGATTTTCAGCTAAAGCACAACCGAGCTCCTACCGTAGGTGAATTAGCTCAAATCCTTGATACTACTAAAGAAAAAATAAACGAGGCATTAAACGCAACGCGTATTCCACTGTCGCTGACAGCTGACAACGATGAGGATATAAAGGAGCTTGATTTACCCTGTGACGACAATGTTGAAAAGCTAACGGAAAGGCTTGCATTAAAACAGGTTATTTCACAGCTTGACAGTAACGATAAAAAAATAATAGAGCTACGTTACTACAAGCACCAAACTCAAACCCAAACAGCAGAGGCCCTGAATATGACGCAAGTTCAGGTAAGTCGCAGAGAAAAAAAGATATTATTATTTATGCGACAAAAGCTGTCAGTATAACAAAGTCTGTAATCTGCCACATATAAAATCTCCAAGGAATAACCCCACCGCAAAAACGGTGGGGCTGTTCTGTATTATATTATATCTGAGCTTAATGATTTTCCCATTGTGTCCTGTGGATTTTTGCCCGAGCATAAACTCAGCCATAGCTTAACATAGACTGAAATGGGTGCAATATTATTAACACAGGTTATATTAAACTCCTGAAATTTTACTGTGCTTTCATAAACTGCACCCTCAGTTGTACCTGTTAAATAGACTTTTATATTTCTTTCCTGTGCCTCTTTGAAAAAGCTTTCAGCTGAGGAAGAAGCGGTATTTATGGTCCCTGAATGAAAGCTGTTGTGGATAATATATTTTACATCCTTGCCTATTTGCGGATAGCTCATTCCCACATAGGGATTTATAACCATAATTTCCTTGGAAAGCTCACCTATATTTTCTATGGGCAATGGGGGAATTTCGTCAGCTTTTTCAACATAATCAGGATTTTTTACAAAGCTAAAGTCCTTATCAAACTGACCGTATTCCATATTGAAAATACTTTCAAAGCTGTCCGAAAAAGCATAGTTAGAAAGAAGTCTTGTTCCTCTGTGAATTTTAAGATTCTCATTTGGATTTTTATAAGGCACCCAAACTCCCCTATTGGCTTTTCTCTCAATAAATTTAACTGCACCCTGTAAATTTTCAACGCCGTTACTGCGTGAGTCGGTTAAAGTGTAATTGCTTGACACAATGCACACAGGAATAGTATCCGAGCCTAAAGCATAGGACAAAGCTGAGGCTGTGTATTGCAGAGTATCCGTTCCGTGTGTGACAATTATGCCGTCATAATCTTTATATAAATTGTCCTTAACACAGTTTGCAAGCTTAAAAAGGTTTACACCTGTGTTATTCTCGCTAAGCTCATAGTAAGGCTCGAGAGTATCATAGTCAAAATTGATACCGTATTTATTTTTATACATTTCAAGCAAGGTGTAGGCCTTGCACTTATCCTTGCAAATGTATCCGCCCTTTTGGGTACTTCCTATAGTACCGCCTGTAAAAACAAATAATATTTTCATACTATCCTCACCGGACTTCTGTTAAAAAATCCCCACCGCAGTGGGGATAATTTATTATTCATACAGCTTTTTTAAATCCTCTAAATCGTACGGCGTCTGCTGATATACATAATAATTCAGCCAGTTTGTAAAAAGCAATGTTGCGTAGCTTCTCCACACCATAGGAGGCCTTTTTGAGGGATTATCGTCAGGGAAATAATAACGTGGAATTTGGGGATTAATTCCCTTGTCCCTGTCCCTGAAATATTCCTTTGCAAGTGTGTCAAAATCATATTCTGCGTGACCTAACACGTAGAATTCTCTGCCGTTTTTGTTGCAGACTATGGACACTCCCGCTTCCTCGCTTATTGCAAGTATTTCAAGGTCCTTGTCCTTTTCAATATCCTCTTTAAAAACTCCTGTGTATCTTGAATGTGGGATTTCAAAACCGTCGTCAAATCCCCTTAACAAAGGGTGGAGAGGATGTAAAATCTTGTGATTATAAACTCCGGAAAGCTTTTCCTTAAACTGAAACTTTCTGACTCCGTGATTGTAATAAAGACCTGCCTGTGCACCCCAGCAAATATAAAAGGTTGAATAGACGTTTTTCCTTGCCCACTGCATAATCTCGCAAAGCTCGCCCCAATAGTCAACGTCTTCAAAGTCAAGAAGCTCTACGGGAGCACCTGTGATTATCATTCCGTCAAATCTTGTGTCTTTTATTTCATCAAAGGTTTTGTAAAATGTTGTCAGATGCTCAGAGGGAGTATTCTTTGAAGTGTGTGTTGCAGTCTGCAAAAGCTCAATATCAACCTGCAAAGGACTGTTTCCAAGCAATCTTAACAGCTGAGTTTCTGTTTCTATTTTAGTAGGCATAAGGTTAAGAATAACTATCTTTAGGGGACGTATATCCTGAGCCATCGCCCTTTCGTTAGGCATTACAAAGATATTTTCGCTTTCCAAAATCTTTATTGCCGGCAATTCACTTTGAACTTTAATAGGCATTCTTACACCTCCTGTTAAAATATAAAATTAAATTAATACTGCTTGCCCCAATATACCATATGCTTTGCTTTTTTACCGCAGCATACGCAGGTATCGGCAAGATGCTCTTCCTCAAAAGGAATACAACGGCTCTTAACACCGCCTGTTGCGTCCTTGAGTTTTTCTTCACATTCGCTGTCACCGCACCACATAGCCTTGATAAATCCGCCTTGCTCTTTTCCAAGCGCTAAGAACTCCTCATATGTGGTAGCAACGTGTGTTTTTTCTTCCATATTTTTAAGAGCCTTTTCATACATTCCGTCGTGAACGTCCTGCAAAGCCTTTGCTACTGCCTCTGAAAGATTTTCAATAGGCACAAAAATCTTTTCTCTTGTGTCACGTCTTACGATAACGCACTGGCCCTTTTCTATATCCTTTGGACCTATTTCTACTCTTACTGGCACGCCCTTCATTTCGTACTCGGCAAACTTCCAGCCCGGAGCATGGTCGCTGTCGTCAAGCTTAACTCTGAAATCCTTTTTAAGAATATCTTTAAGCTCATTTGCTTTCTCCAAAACTCCCTCCTTGTGCTGAGCAATCGGAAGAATTGCAACCTGAATAGGGCTAACCTTTGGCGGTAAAACAAGTCCGTCATCGTCACCGTGTACCATAATGATAGCACCTATCATTCTTGTTGAAACACCCCAAGAGGTCTGGTGAGGATAGTGGAGCTGATTATCCTTGCCTGTATAGGTAATATCAAAGCTCTTTGCAAAGCCGTCGCCGAAGTAGTGAGAAGTACCGCCCTGCAAAGCAACACCGTTGTGCATCATAGGCTCAATAGTGTAAGTAGCCTCAGCACCTGCAAATTTCTCTTTCTCTGTCTTTTTGCCCACAACCGCAGGAATTGCAAGAGTTTCCTTGTAGAAATCTGCATATACCTGTAGCATACGCAGTGTTTCCTCCTGTGCCTCCTCAGCAGTTTCGTGCATTGTGTGCCCCTCCTGCCACAAAAATTCTGAGGTTCTGAGGAAAGGTCTTGTTGTTTTTTCCCATCTTACTACAGAACACCACTGGTTATACAGCTTTGGCAAATCACGGTAGGTATTGATAACCTTTTTGTAATGCTCACAGAAAAGTGTTTCGGAGGTAGGACGAACACACAGACGCTCGTTTAGCTTTTCCTGTCCGCCTATAGTAACCCACGCACATTCGGGAGCAAAGCCCTCAACGTGGTCTTTTTCTTTCTGTAAAAGGCTCTCGGGAATAAACATTGGCATATATACGTTTTCTACGCCTGTTTCCTTGAAACGTCTGTCAAGGTCAGCTTGAATGTTCTCCCAAATAGCATAACCGTATGGTCTTATTACCATACATCCCTTTACGCCTGAATAGTCAACTAACTCGGCTTTTTTTACAATGTCGGTGTACCATTTTGCAAAATCCTCGTCACGGCTTGTAATAGCCTCAACCATCTTTTTATTATTTGCCATAATTATCATAGCCTTTCTGCACGTTTCTATACAATCTAAAATTGTGCTTAAAATATTTCATACTTATTAATTATACATAATACTTCTGTTTTTTTCAAGCATTATATTTTTTTGAAAAATTCAGAAGAAAAAGGCTGGTTTTCTTAAAATTTATGCAAAAAGAAAACCCATTACCGGTAAACTCGGTAATGGGTAAATTTAATCGTTATAGACTTTATTATGAGTTAGCCTCGATGTAAGCTACAAGTGAGCCAACTGTCTTGATGTTCTCGATTTCGTCATCAGGGATTTCGATTTCAAACTCGTCCTCGATTGACATAAGTAGGTCAACAACGTCAAGAGAATCTGCGCCAAGATCGTCCTGTAGGTTTGTGTCCTCAGTGATCTTATCTTCCTCAACGTCAAACTGTTCAGCTAAAATAGCTATTACTTTTTCTAATACCATAGTATTTATCCTCCTATAAATATTTTTCTTTGCATACCGCTTATATTGTGGACAAAACGGTATATTTTATGCTACAATAGTCTAAGTTGATTTCATACACTATTGCTTGCTACTAAATCATATTATTAATTATTGATTGCTTTGTCAATAGATATTTCAAAATTTTTACTTTTTTTATAAAATTATTTTTCTTATTAAGGGGTTTTTAGTTATGAGCAGAAAAAAATATGCAGTTATCGGTCATCCTATCGGACACACAATGTCCCCTTTTATTCACAAGAGATTATTTGACCTTGCAAATATCGACGCTGAATATTCAGTGCTTGATATTGCACCGGAAAATTTAGAGAGAGAATACCGCAACACTTTAGTAAAGCTTGACGGCTACAACATTACAATTCCACACAAGCAGGCAATTATACCTTTCCTTGATTTAACCGACCACAAGGCAACCTTGTACGGAAGTGTAAACACAGTTGCAAATATCGGCGGTGTTTCCGCAGGTCACACCACAGACCCTGACGGATTTTTAAAGGCTCTTGCCTATGCAAATATTCCTTTAAAGGACAGAGTTGTTATTTTAGGCTGTGGCGGTGTTGCAAGAACTATGGCTTATGAGGTGCTTCTAAAGGGCAACGACCTTGAATTTGCTGTAAGGCAAGAGGATACCCCTATGGTTGAAAAGCTGATAGCTGAAATAAAAAACACTTTCAAAACCTCAAAGGTCAGCTACTGCACAATTCCTCAACTGACCGGAGATATTACAACACTTATCAACGCAACTCCTATCGGTATGTCGCCAAAGTCAGAGGCACAGCCTGTTTCCGACCAGGTAATCAGCAGATGTGCAAACGTATTTGACGCAGTTTACAATCCTTTGGAAACTGTGCTTATTCAAAAGGCTAAGGCAAACGGAAGTAACGCCGAGGGCGGTATGGCTATGCTTGTATGGCAGGCGGTTGTTTCTCACTATCATTGGGACAAAAGCACCTACCCCTCTGAGGAAGTTGAAAAATTATGTATTGACGCCGCTAAGGAGCTGAGCCAAAGATAATGAACAATATAATTTTGTGCGGATTTATGGGGTGCGGTAAAACAACCGTTGGCAAATACCTTTCCACTCTGGCAAATATGAAGTTTGTGGATATGGATAAATACATTGAAAAAAAAGCCGATATGACTGTTTCGGAAATTTTTGAAAAATTCGGTGAAGATGGTTTTCGGGATATGGAGCACAAGGCTTGTCTGGAGCTTTCCCGGTCAACAGACTATGTAATTGCTTCAGGCGGCGGAACACTTGTCTTTGACAGAAATGTTGAAGTGTTAAGCAAAACCGGCACAATCGTGCTTATCGACGCAAGCTATGAAACACTGTGCAACAGGCTGAAAAATGATAAAAAACGGCCCCTTCTTCAATGCGAAAACCGCAACGAAAAAATAAAGGAATTACTTAACAAAAGAATGCCTTTATACAAAAAGGCATCTGCCGTCACTGTAAACGGCGATCAGTCTTCCAAAAAGGTGGCACAAGAGATATTGAGCAAGGTTAACAGCCATTGACTATATCGCTTTAAAGTGCTAAAATATATTGCAAATTTTAAATAACATATTGAAAAGGATTTGATTATATGATTATCGTATTAAAACCGACTTGCAGTAAGGAACAACAGATTAAATTTTCAAATATGCTGAAGGACAACTACGACGTTAAGGTTAACGTCTGGGAGGGTGTTCACTCCACAGTATTAGGTCTTTTAGGCGACACTACACAGATTGATATTGAATACATTGACGCTCAGGACGTTGTTGAAAGCGTAAAACGTGTTCAGGAGCCGTACAAAAAGGCTAACCGTAAATTCCACCCTGAAAATACTGTTATCGACATTGGCAACGGTGTTAAGATTGGTGACGGAAGCTTACAGATTATGGCAGGTCCCTGCTCCGTTGAATCAGAGGAACAGATAATTGAAGTAGCAAAAGCAGTTAAGAAAAGCGGAGCTACAATTCTACGTGGAGGTGCTTTTAAGCCAAGAACTTCCCCCTATGCTTTCCAGGGCTTAAAGTCAGAGGGACTTGACCTGCTTAAAATTGCAAGAAAAGAAACAGGACTGCCTATTGTTACCGAAATTATGCGAGCTTCTCACATTGATATGTTTGAAAATGTAGATATAATTCAGGTTGGCGCAAGAAATATGCAAAACTTTGAATTGTTAAAGGAGCTTGGAAAAACAAACAAGCCTATTCTGCTGAAGCGCGGACTTAGCGCTACTATTGAAGAATGGCTGATGTCTGCTGAATATATTATGGCTGAGGGAAACAACAAGGTTATTCTTTGTGAACGTGGTATCCGTACATACGAAAACTTCACAAGAAACACATTGGATATTTCCGCAATTCCAATCGTTAAGAAATTATCCCACCTGCCTGTTGTTGTCGACCCAAGTCACGCCTCAGGCAAAAGCTGGTTAGTAGAGCCACTTGCTATTGCCGCAGTTGCAGCTGGTGCAGACGGACTTATTATCGAGGTGCACAACGACCCGCCTCACGCATTATGCGACGGTGCACAGTCACTTACTCCACAGCAGTTTGACACAGTTGCAAACAAGGTATTTAGCCTGAAAAACGCACTTAAATAAGGTGGTTATATGAATATCGCAGTAGTTGGTATGGGTATAATCGGCGGAAGCTTTTGCAAAGCCTTTAAGAAATACACCCACCATTATATTATCGGAATAAACCGCACTCAATCCACATTACAAGAGGCATTTGACTGCGGAGCCATTGACGAAAAGGGCACTGAAGAAAGCCTTAGTAAAGCTGACGTTGTTATTATGGCTCTGTATCCCCAGGCAACGGTTGATTACATTGAAAAATACGGAAGCTATCTTAAAAAAGGATGTATCGTAACAGACTCATCGGGTATAAAAACGGAAATTTGCCCACAGATGGTTGCTCTGTCCAAAAAATACGGCTTTACATTTGTAGGAAGTCACCCCATGGCAGGAAAAGAAACTAACGGCTTTTCCTCTGCCGACGCAGATTTATACAAGGGTGCAAGCTATATTATCGTTCCCTGTGAGGCTGACAAGGGTGCTGTTAAAACACTTTCCGACCTTGCTATGGAAATTAACTTCGGACAGATTAAGCTTTCCACTCCTGAGGAACACGACAGGATGATTGCGTTCACCTCTCAGTTACCTCATGTTTTAGCTTGCTCCTACGTGTTAAGTCCCTGCTGT
>CAMFQG010000051.1 GCA_945980035.1 uncultured Clostridia bacterium | reverse complement strand
GTTAAGTTCTGTTTTTGCTCGGAACAAATCTATATTTTAATACGAAATGCACCCAAGTTGTAATATGGGTGCATTTTGTGTTGTTCGGTGCATTTAAATTTTAACTTTAAGTAATGACTGTATTATAAATTATATTATTTTCTGCTATTGTAATCCTTTTCAATTGTATTTCTCCAATTTTTGGTTAACGGTCTGCTTTCCCTTACACAGGACACAGTTTCTGCTATTGCGTCAAAAACTACCGCTGTACCTATGCTGTCGGCATGGTAATTTACTGCTCTGTCATCGCTAATTCCGTAACACTCGGCGGTTTCAATCGAGTCAATATTTGCTCCAATAAATAGGAATTCCCAGCCGTATTTTTCTTTTTGACGTTCAATCATCATCTTTAGTTCCTTGCTTGTATATTTGCGGCTGGCATTTTCCATACCGTCTGTCATTATTACAAACATAGTTTTTTCGGGAACATCATCAGGTCTTGCGTACTTATGTATATTTCCAATGTGATGTATTGCACCGCCGATGGCATCAACCAAGGCTGTGCATCCCCTGACAGTATAATCCTTATCTGTCATTTTCTTGATTTCAGATAGCTTCACACGGTCGTGCAAAACCTCACTGACATTATCAAACAAGACAGTGGAAACAAAGCACTCCCCGTCCTGTTTGCGCTGTTTTTCAATTAATGAATTAAAGCCACCTATTGTGTCACTTTCAAGTCCTGACATAGAACCGCTTCTGTCAAGAATAAATACAAGTTCAGTAATATTGTTTTTCATAAAAATTCCTCCAAGAAAAATAATGTGTAGGTTTTAACCTTGATTACATTATATTCTTTGGAGGTTTTATTTGGTCGCCTGAAAAGCGACAAATTAATTTTAAAATTATACTTAACAATAATCACAATTTCTGTTTCAAATATATATTTATCGTTTGCATTACAATGCACCAAGTAAACTTTGGTCAAAGGCAAAAAGTGCCTCATTGATTTCAAATATGTTGTAATTACCCTTTGAAATAAAATACTCGATTATAATGTCAAACTTGTTGCTGTGAGAAAGTGCATAGCCTGCTTTCATCAACATATCCTTTGTTTCATCAAGGGAAAGTTCAAGTGCAATAGCAAAGGCGATAGCCGTTGTTTTGCTGGGCTTATACTGTGGGTTTGAGCGGATTTTTGAAAACAGCTTTCTATCGATATTGGCTTTTTTGTAACATTCGCTGTCCTTCATACCCTGTTCATCAATTTTACGAAGTAGCATTTCCGAGAAGCTTTCGTCAATCACATTATTAACCCAATCGTCAATGCTATCTGATATCGGTATATCATAGCTATCTATAATATCATCTGAATCTATGTCTTTGTCCGATGCTATACCGGGATACGGCATAGACATACGATAGCAATAAACATCAGTATGCTCTGCAACATAATTGTCATCTATGTATTCAGTGATATCAGTAAATAATTTATTGCCAATACTCACTGCTGTCTTGTTATAAACTACAATATACACAAGCATATCATCATGTATATTTAGCAAAAATGAACCGATTGTATCAACAGCAACCTTCATTGCTTCATCCATAGGATAACCGTAAACACCACTTGAAATGATAGGGAAGGCAACACTTTCACAGTTATTTTCTTTTGCAAGGGCAAGAGAATTTTTGTAGCAACTTTCTAACTGTTTTCGTTCATCGTAGCTACCGCCTCTCCATACTGGCCCTACTGTGTGGATTACATACTTACAAGGCAGTTTATATCCCCGGGTGATTTTGGCTTTGCCTGTTTTGCAACCACCAAGTGTTTTACATTCTTCCAGTAGTTCCTTGCCTGCTCCACGATGAATTGCGCCGTCAACTCCGCCACCTCCAAGGAGTGTTTCGTTGGCGGCATTAACAATTGCGTCACATTCGATTTTTGTTATGTCATTTCTTATTATTTGCAGTGGCATATACAATCTCCTGAAACTGTTCTATTAATATTACTTTCTGGTACTTTTCTCACACAGAATATCAAAATCTAAATAATTTTTGTATCTTTGATTTTGTTAATAATTTTTTGAGCTTTGGTATAAATTAAAACTCCTCATATTCTTTAGTTCCGTCAGAATATGTTATTTCATAATAACCGTGACCTGAACCATCACAATCGTAAACTGCCTTCTTGGAAACAACCTTTTTCCCGTTTTGATTTGCTCCGGTATTGTTATTTTGAGTTTGTTGAGACACAGCGCTCTGATTAGCTGTTCCTACAGTTACTATCTTATTAACAGGCTCTTTTATCACTTTTTCGCTGATTACCTTTTTAGAAGCTTCTTTGCCGTCAATATACTTAACCTTATATGTTACTTCTTTTTCTCCATTTACACCTTCCTGAGTAACTTTTGTTACACCAAAATCAAGAGAACTGCTCTGCTGTTCCACAGTGTCAAAACTAATGATCTCTTTTACTTTTTTATTCTTGTATTCAACACGCTTAACCGTTACTTCCATACCGTCAACAATTTTATTGTCAAGCTTAGGAGAAACGGTGTCATTCTTACCAAGGGTTATTTTCTGTTCTTCAAGAAGATCCTTAACTGTTTTAGCAAAAGTTTTACACTTTTCTGTTTTTCCGTCTGCTTGCAGATTTATGGCAACGCTGTTTGTAAGAGTAATCACCATTTTATCTTTCAAAAATGATGACTTATCAAAATCACACATTGTATTGTCGTCAAGTGTGAATCCTGCCTTCTTAACTGCATTCTCAACAGTCCCGCCAACAAGCTCAACTGTCTTTTCTTTATCGCCTTTTTTTACAGTTACCTTAGCATAACGCTTTACAATGATTTCCGTTTCCTCACCAAGCTTTTCATCAGACTTTGGCTCTGTTTCATCCTTTTCGCCGAGAGAAATACCTGCATTATCCAATATTTCTTTAACTGTCATATTAGTGTTGGCATCTGCTTCGGTTATAACACCGGCGTCGTTTATCTCAATCTTTACATCTTTTCCGCAGCCTGTCATACAAAGCATTGTACCGCAAATTACTATCGCTAAAGTAACTGCTCCTATAACAGAAATAATTCTTTTATTCATATCTATATTTCTCCTTATAAATTAAATTTTAGCCTCATGAATATCGGCTGTCTTGCTTTTGGTTAAGAGATATTCATTACCGTTTTTTATTATTACACTTACATTAACTGAATCTGATTTTAAGTATTCA
Source organism: uncultured Clostridia bacterium (assembly GCA_945980035.1). GTDB lineage: Bacteria > Bacillota > Clostridia > Oscillospirales > Acutalibacteraceae > Ruminococcoides. The sequence goes on along the minus strand of CAMFQG010000051.1, from coordinate 8,528 downwards.
ACAGGAATATACGCCTGAAAACAATAATCACAAGTTTCGTTTGAAGTTGTAAATGCTTCAAAGGCTTTGCTGTTACCGTTCTTGTCTTTAACAATTACTATGAACTCACTGTCGTCCTTGCATAATTCGCTGTCAACACTTCCACACATGCTGACGTACTGCATATTAACCTGAGAAATTTCCGCTCTTACTTTCCAATTATTATCTACACTTTTTGTAGAAGTAGGAATATTTAATTCCCTTGCAGGAATTACAGGAGGGGATTGAGTAAACCATATTAAGTTACGCTCGGCAATTTCAAAAATAACCGTATCACTCTGCTGAACTCCTACCTCGAAAGCAAGATCTACAGGAAATGTTTTTGTAAAATATGCAGAGTTATAAGCATTTGCAAAGTAAGGCAAAAGTGCGTTACCAAATGAGTCACGATACATATAAAGTCTTCCTGTTGCCTCATCATTCTGCGTAACAATATTAGGCTCCTCAACACTTTTTGTTGGAGTAACATACGAATAGCTCTCATCAATGTCATATTCAAAATTGTATTCGGGCTTTTGAGTAGTTGGATATAGCATTTTACCCAAATCACCGTAAAAATTCTTCTTTCTCGATACAGTTGCACTCTCGTAATCGTTGTGGGATTTCCCCAAACAGTCAAGAATTTTGTTGTAGGCAATTAGTGCGCCCTTATTATTCCAATGAGAGTCCTGTTGAAGGTAAAGTACCTCATCATAATCTGCAAGAGTTTTAAACAAATCACAGTAGTTCAGCTTACTATCTTTCAAAGATGAAGTGAAGTTCACAATATTGCTGTCGGTGCTTTCCTTTTTACCATAATAAAACGGCATATTCTCAGGATATAGCGTATTCTTATTTGGGGCAACTGTAAATAAAAACTTAATATTTTTTTCATTAAGATATTCCTGAGTGATTTCCAGATTATGCTTTGTGTTAAATAGCCCACGCTGTGACATTAAATTTCTTCCCAGGTAATTATCAAGAGTTGATGAATAATAGAGCCAATTATTTTTTCCGACAATAACTGAATCTAAGTTTGAAGTATTGAATATGTTTGATTGAATTTCAGCATCAGCAGAAATTATCTGAGGTCTAAAAGCATAGTGAGTAGAAAAATAATCTCCAAGTTGTTGAAGATAGTTTTTGTTTAGTTGTCCATCTTCATTATTTATAGACGGTAGAGTTGTCTGTTGTTCGTTGCCAATAGTCTCGTTGCTTGGAATAATAGTCATTCCTACAAAGGGAATAACACAACACAATAGACAAGCCACAGTAAAAACTGTCAAAAATACTTTTTTCTTCATTTTGTTGCCCCCTTAAAATCTAAAGTAAATGAAAGGATTGTAGGAAGCACTCGATAATCTGATTATACACCAGAACAGAAGCACAAAAGAAAGTAGGAAAAGAACAATCTGTGCAATACTTTGTCTTTTGCATAAAACAGCCGAATCGCTAACTCTGAGTTTATCTGCAATAGGTTTTATAGGTGCACAACCGATAATTGCTACGATAAAAATAACAATGAACCATGGAGTAAGTTGGGTAAGGGCAAGTGAAATTGACTGCTCTGAAATGTTAAAACCAACAAACATATTTCTGATATAATCAAAGCCCTGCGTTATTGTGTCAGCCCTGAAAATAACAATTCCCACTGTTACTACAATCAGAGTGTATATGTGATTAAGTATTTTTGGAAGTCTGCCGAGTATCGGAATAAACTCTTCCAGCAAAAGGAAAACACCATGATACAGTCCCCATATTACAAAGGTCCAGCTTGCACCGTGCCAGAGACCGGTACAGAAGAATACAATTAATCTGTTTAATACAGTCCGTAATCTGCCCTTTCGATTGCCACCCAGCGGAATATATAGGTATTCCTTAAACCATGTTGAAAGAGATATGTGCCACTTTCGCCAAAAGTCACGCACACTAACAGCACCATATGGATAGTTAAAGTTTTCTTTAAAGTCAAAGCCGAACATTTTTCCTAAACCTATAGCCATATCGGAATATCCGGAAAAATCGTAGTAAATTTGAAAAAGATAAGCCAAAGCACCAAGCCAAGCAGTTAGTATTGAAGAATATCCGTTTTCCGACGAAAAGATAACATCTGCTGTCTGACCCATTGTATTGGCAATAAGCACCTTTTTAGCAAGTCCACATATGAATCGACGCATACCAAGGGCAATCTTTTCCACACTTTGCTTCCTTGCAACAATTTGCTCACTTATGTCCCTGTACTTTACGATAGGACCTGCTATAAGTTGAGGGAAGAAGGTTATGTAGAGCAAAACATAAAAGTAATTCTTTTGAGGTTCAACTGTTTGACGATAAACGTCGATAACATAGGACAGTGCCTGAAAGGTGAAAAACGAAATTCCTATAGGTAAATCAATTTGCGGAACAGGAATACACAAACCTGTTACCGCATTTATTGATTCTACAAAGAATGCTGAATACTTGAATACTGCAAGTATTCCAAGATTTATTACTACTGAAGCGATAAGAGCAATTTTAGCCCTGTTATTTTTTGAGGATACAAGTCTTGCACAAAAGTAGTTGAGCAGTGAGCTGAATATCATAATCAAAACATAGACAGGCTCACCATAAGAGTAGAAAACAAGACTCGCCAAAATTAAAAGCCCGTTCCGAAACTTTAGAGAAGGTACTACTGTATAGAGTATAAATACCGTGGGCAAAAAAACACATAAGAAAACTAATGAACTAAAAACCATTTAAATCTCCGCAAATAAGTCTATAAAATAAAAAATACAATACCCCTAAAAAGGCCAGAAAACCGAAAACTAAGAGCTATATCTTTTTGTGCATCCAGGAATATCCCGGTGCAATAGCACCCTTGTAATTTGGATCCTTTGTTGTTTCATAGCTAAGCGCATAGTACTCTCTGCTGTGGTGTCTGCTCCATTCCGGGTCGTAAATCAAGCCGTTAATCTCTGCCCAGCCATGGCCACCACTGTTACAGCAGTACACATTTTTGTAGCCTATTGCCTTAGCCATATAGGCAAAAGCGGCAGCATAGCTAAAGCAGTTGCCGGCACCGTCAACAAACATATCATTAGCATATAAAATCGGCCAGTCGTTGCCGGTATAATGAGGAATTCTCGGGTTCAATTCTGTATAAGAATTCTTAACATAATTATAGCAAACCTTTAGTTTTGTCGGCTTGCTCATACTTTTGTTGGTTATTTTTGCAACTATCTTCAATGCTCTGAATAATGTGCGATCGGATTTTGTGGAAACCTTGGTTGCTTTTCCCTTCATTACGTTCCAGTCTTTACCTTTATAGGTAATTCCGTTTCTGTATTCAGGGTCAATTATACCTTTCTTTCCGACATAATACCAACCTGTTTTTTTTGAGCCAACAATGCAATTTTTCTGAAGAATACCAGAGGAGTTGAAGTAATATTTATTACCGTTTATTTTCTGAAAACCGGTTTTCAGGGTTCCGTTTTTGAAACCGTATTTATTTTTTCCTACGGTGATTACACCGTTTGCTATACGTCCGTTATAGTAGTACTTTGTTTTTAAAATATAGTAGCTTATAAACTTACCGTTCTCATCAGCACAACGAAGTGTGTATGAATATATATTATTATCCTTAGCTGAAGTATCAACGTAAAAGTTGTCAGAGGTTATGTCGGCAAGTGTTGCCCATGATTTTCCAAATGTCTTTCTATAAAGCCTGTATCCCGAGACTCCCGAAACATTTTCCCATCGGATAAGGTTTCCGTTGTTTTTCTTTTTAATACTTGAAATCTTAGGCGGTGCATAGAATGTATTTTCATATCCCTGTGTGCAATAACTGCCGATAAAATTATTGTTTGCATCAAGTGCCCTTACGGTGTAGGTGTATGTTGTTCCGTTTCTAAGTGAAGTATGTGTGTAGCTTAAAGTCGCACTCTTGCCTAATTGCTTCCATTCTGTGCCGTTAAGCACATAGAGCAAGTAACTTTTTGCCCCCGAATATTCACGCCAGCTCACCTTAGTGCCGTTAGCAGTATTTTCAAACCCTGTTATCTCCGGATAATCAGAAATCGCCGGTTCTTCTGTCGCTTCACCATTAGTAGAAAAATCTAAAGTTTGAAATAAGTCATTTTCAGGTATTCCAACTGCAAAACCGTTGATAATCCCTGATGTTGTTATAAGCAAAGCGAGTATTACCGAACTAAAAATAGATAATAATTTTTTCATTATCTTCCATCTCCCTATTTAACTATTTTTAAGTTGACAAAAAATCAGTTTTTTCGCGAAATTCACACTAATTATAACTCATTGATTTTGCAATGTAAATAGTCAAATGATATTTTAAATATACATATTTTTAACTTTATAGGAAACTGCTCGAAAAGAGATGAGAATAAAAAATAAATGCCTGCGAAAAGCAGGCACAAGGAAGAAAGACACAGGAGGTTAAAAAATAAAGAAACCTTCTGAATCATCGCTAAAGAAAATATCGTCTTCATCCTCATTTAAGAAATAATCCATATCAAGAAGGTAATCATCGGACATTTCCCTAATATCTTTCTTAGACATACCTTCGGGAGGATTATTAATGTATTTTTGTCTGAGTTCCTAAATCTGTTGTTTATTCATAAAAATCTACCTCCGAAAAGATAATAACATAAGCGGATGAAAAAGTTAAGAGGAAATAGGCAATCGAAGTTTTTCAACAGCCTTTCGGTATTAATCATCAAGAGGAACAGATTTGTGGTTATGATAGATTTCAAGCAGAGTCATAAGATTGCCGCAAGAACACTTTAAAGGGTCACCGCAATTAATCATCCTGTCAATGTTTTCAACGATAGCTTGACGAGGATGCAAAATATACATTATTTCTTCATAATGTTCTTTGAAAATTTTTGTAAGATGTTCATAAGAACATTATGCAACAGTTTGGTACAAAACCACCCCCCCTCAAGATTGAGGGGGTAGGGGGTGTTGATGTGTCGTTTACACTTCTTTATAACGCATAGATCATTTATTGTTAATTTCAATTCTATTGTATCTTTTGATAAAAACAGCATAAAACTTATTAATGGCGAAATAGCGAAAATAAGCAGAGATAGGTATCCAAAGTTTTTAGATACACTCAATACATATTACAGTGACAATACTATTTGATTATGTTGATTTTCTTTTCTATTGAACTACTAATATCTACAATTTCCTGCACAATTTTCTTGACAAAAGCAACAAATTGTAGTGGACACGGCATGCTGTGTCCCTACACTATCAAGGAAAACTCCTGCCCAACTTTTAAATGTGCGTTATTATATGAATCTTTCTGGCCGGATTAATGCAGTCCACTGCCTGCTAAAAGCCCCTTGCCGTTTAAAGCAAGGGGCTTTTAATTAAGGTAGTTATATCATTTTATCCTAACGCGCTGCTTAAATGTGCAATATACTTCTGAATTTCTGTTGCGTCCTTGATATTGATTTCGCCGTCATTATCGACATCTGCAGCCTGCATCTGCTGACTTGTCAAATTTTCAAGCACTGCAATATACTTCTGAATATGTGTTGCGTCTAAAATATTAATTTCTCCGTCACCCGTTACATCGCCCTTATTAACTGATGGTGTTGTTGGCTGAGTTCCCGGCTGAGTTGTTGGCTGAGTTGTTGGCTGAGTTGTTGGCTGAGTTGTTGGTCGAGTTGTTGGTCGAGTTTCCGGCGGAGTTGTTGGCTGAGTTTCCGGCGGAATATAACTTGTTACATCGCCGTTTGACATATTATATGAATATGTTTCTGACGACAGACCCTTTCTCTCAACATCAACCTTGATTTCAGATGAAGCTGTGAGCGCAGTTGCCTCAACAGTAAATTCGCCTGTGATTTCATCTGAATGTGTTTTGTAGGACTTACCGTTCACTGTTACCGTGATGTCTGCGTCCTGAACTGCAATACCAACTATTGAAGTTTTGCCCTTAACAGCATATGAAAGACCTGCATTTGCAAGCACGAGTGTTGATTTTGCATTTATAAGCGAATCAAGTGTGCTTTCAACAAGTGCTTCGTCTGCAACGCCCTCGCCCTGTGCGATGAGCTCATTGGCTGTTGTCATAACAGCAGAAACATTGTTCCAGCTTGAGGCAGTATAGTCGCTTGATGTCATTGCAAGTACTTCTCTTGCCTCTTTCTTGAGCGTCTGGAATTTTGAAAGAACAATCTCAGGCTTAGTGAGCTTAAAGGTTGTGCAGCCCTCATTTGTTATTTCTATGCAGGAACCGTCGATAATGCCTGTAATATTTTGGGTCCTTTGGCTGTCGCTGCCCAAACCTACGATTGCGCTAACCTTATCGTAGCCGTTTACTGTGAATATATAGTTGCCGTCAGCGTCCTTTTCTGTAAGTTTCATGCCCGGCCATCCGCCTGCCGGTTCGCTCTTGTCGTCAGTCCAGACATAGAGATGATAGCTTGATGAAGCGCTGTACGGCTTAATTGTGAATGTAACTGACTTTTCAGACGGATCGTCACTGCTTCCGCCCATAACCTTTGTCGCACTGTAATTGCCTGACGGAACTTCAAGATATGTATCTCCGTTGAGATTTTTGAAGTCGCGGCTCTTCTGTTTGTCGCTGCCGTTACTAAGAACAACATTGTAGGTATCTGTTGTGTTAAGCTCCATAACATAGTAGCCGTCGCTGTTCTTTTCTGTCATCTGTCTTCCCGGCCAAGAACCGCATTGCTCTGTGTTTTCACCTGTCCAGACATAAATATAAGGTGCGCTGTCGCTCTTTACATAGATCTTTCCATTCTGAGCAGGAACTGTAGAAGAAGGATCGACTGTTGTCGGCACTTGTTCGCTCTCAAACATCTTATAGAAGGATGCAACCGCTCTTGATGAACCCTTTTCGTTTGTTGCTTCGAGTGTGATTTTGATTGTGTCGCCCTCGTAAGCAGTTTTACCGATTTCAAAGGTTGAGCCGTTTCTAACAAGGAACTTATTGCCGCCGTCGATTGAGCAGGTTGCGCTGTCACATTCCTCAAGTGATACCGTAACAGTCTGTGTACCCTTGAACTTTGCCGCGCCTTTTACGCTCATAATAGGTTTGCCGTCCGGCATCTGAATGAGAATTGTTCCGTTGTCACCGCTGTTAAATGTTACCTTGCCGTCTGTAACTATTGCAGATGACTGGTCATAGGTGTTCATAAGCATCTGACCGTCGCTCCATATTGAAGAAACATCAAGAGTTATATCTGCATTTGAAGAAGCACCGATTACGGCTGCTACCTTGTCAGAAACACCGTTCTTGTCATATGTTCTTGCAAATGCAACGCCGTTTGTTGCAGAAAGCATTGTGTTGCTGCCTCCACCGACTGCAACATGGTCGTTACGGAACTGACCAACCTTCTGCCAGTGAGCGAGAACAGTTTGGTCAAGACTGTCCCAGTTCATATCACTACGCAGTGAGTGACCCGAACCACCGGCACCGTCAAAGGCTAAGCCATCAAACATCGGACGGTTTGATTCGTCACCGTAGTAAATCTGAACGCCGCCCGGAGTTAGGAGAAATGCCGAGCCGTTGTAAATCATTGTGTTTGTATCACCACGGGTTAACATCGCATCGTGTGATGAAATGAACGAAAGAGCATTGAAGCCTTCCTTTGTGTTGATTGTATCAGCATAGCCTTGATACAATCCGGCAACACTTGATCTTTCAAACACGCCTGCGCCCCAGGTGCTGAAGTTAATCATAGAGTCAAAGCCGCCCTGGGAATAGTATTCATCATAGCCAACGCCTTTGTCCCAAGCCTCGCCTGTCATCCAGAAGTCCTGCTGCCAGTCTGCACCCGGCTTGTCAGGGTTGTTCTGACGCCATTCTGCAAGTGCATCTACGCAGGCAGTTTTGAGCTGTTTCCACGAGCTCTTCTCAACATGCTTTGCTGTGTCACAGCGGAAGCCGTCGACACCGTATTTTCTTACCCATTCGGCAAGCCAGCTTGTAAGATAGCCTGTTACGGTATTTGAACTGCCGTACTTTTCGATTTTTTCGTCGTATGTACCTTCTTTTGTCCACTTTGTCTTTAAGATCTCAGGAATTGAAACAGGCGTTGTCTGCTCTGTTTTGAAGTCAGGCAGGCCGGCGAGGCTCATCAATTCGTTACTGCCGCCGCCCTCGGTGTATCCCGGAAGGCCGCTTCTTATCCAGTCGGGGCCCCACCATTTGCCCCAGTCTTCAGATGATGTTTGGTAATCAATATGGTTGTTGAAATCACTGACATTTTCAATGACATACTTATAATCAGTTGCACCCTCTAAAAGTGTACCGAAACCAAACTCCTCCATATCAGCTACTGTATTGTAGCCGCAGTGGTTCATAACTATGTCCATGATAACTCTGAGGCCGTGCTCGTGAGCGGTGTCAACCAAAGTTTCAAACTCCTCGGGTGTACCGAAGTTTGCGTCTGTTTCGGTATAGTCAAGCACATAATAGCCGTGATATGAATAGTGCGCAAAGTGGCCATTGCCTGAGTCGCAGTATCCGTGAG
>CAMFQG010000050.1 GCA_945980035.1 uncultured Clostridia bacterium | reverse complement strand
ATTATATATTAATACAATTTTTTAGGGATGAGATTTTATGAGTCTTGTAGAGTTTAATAACGTAAGTAAAATATATAAAATGGGCGAGGTTACCATAAAAGCTGTTGACGATATTTCCTTTAGTATTAACCAGGGGGAATTTGCCATTGTTGTGGGCACATCCGGCGCAGGAAAAACAACACTGCTGAATATTCTCGGCGGTATGGATAGCTGCAGCAGCGGTGATATTACAGTAAACGGCAAGGTAATAAGCGGTTTAAAGGAAAAAGCGCTAACTCCCTACAGAAGGCACGATATAGGCTTCGTGTTTCAGTTTTACAACCTTGTGCCAAATCTGACCGCCAAGGAAAATGTTGAGCTGGCAGTTCAGGTTTGCAACAATCCTATGGACCCTGAAGAAGCATTGGAGTCTGTGGGACTGTCTCACAGAAAGGATAATTTTCCAAGTCAGCTTTCAGGCGGTGAGCAACAGCGAGTATCAATCGCCAGAGCTCTTGCAAAAAGACCTAAGATATTGCTTTGCGACGAGCCTACAGGCGCACTTGATTACAATACGGGACGTCAGATTTTAAAGCTGTTGCAGGACACCTGCAAAAAGGAAAAAATGACTGTAATACTGATTACACACAATCAGGCAATTACGCCTATGGCGGATCATGTGTTGACTATGAAAAGCGGTAAAATCGTAAGCGATGTATATAACAACAGTCCTGTGGATGTTGAAACTATAGAATGGTAAATTGAGGGGATTTTTTGAAAAAAGAGATTAATATGTCCCATACTCTTACAGTGGGGTATCTGCTTGCTTTTGCAGGCGGATTTTTAGACGTATATACATATATTTGCAGGGACGGTGTTTTCGCAAATGCACAGACAGGCAATATGGTGTTACTGGGAGTAAATGTTGCTAAGGGCGATTTTTTACCTGCTCTAAGCTACCTGATTCCTGTACTTGCCTTTGTGCTCGGTGTAGTTATATCCTACTTTATTAAGAGCAAATTTTTAGAAAATGATTTCTTACAGTGGAAGCAAATTGTACTTGGTGTGGAAATTGCTTCGCTGATTGCCGTAGCTTTTGTGCCAAGCGGGAAAATCAGCAATATGATTGTAAATATTATTATTTCTTTCGTGTCTTCATTGCAGGTTCAGAGCTTTAGGAGAATCAAGGGGAATATACTTGCAACAACAATGTGTACAGGAAATTTACGCAGCGGAGTAGAGGCAATCTGTAGATATGGGGAAAACAGGGATAAGAAGGATTTAATAAGCGGTTTCGTTTACCTTAGCGTAATTTTATCCTTTATTATCGGTGCTGCTGTAGGAGCGTTGGTAACAAATATATTTATGTGTTTTTCTGTTCTTGTGCCTTGCTTTATATTGGTAATTGTTTTTGTAATGCTGTTTATTAAGAAGAAACATAAGTGGATGAGTTAGTATGAAAAAATCACTTTTAAAAAGTACAATACGAGAAATTAAAAGCTCAAAAGCCAGATTTTTATCCATAATGGCGATCATAGCCTTGGGATGCGGATTTTATTCGGGTATAAAGTCAACAGCTCCATCTATGACAGAAATGGCAAATAATTATTTTGAAAGAACTAACCTTATGGATTACCGCATTTTGTCAACGGTGGGCTTTGACAAAAAGGATATCAAGGCTTTGGGTGAGGTGTCGGGAGTAACCGATGTTGAGGGCGGTTATTTTTCCGACGTCTTTGCAAACTACAACGACGGTGTTCATCAGGTAAGGCTTATTGCCGTAAACCATAAGCTGAATACCCCTGTTGTGACTGAGGGTAGGCTGCCAAACAAAAAAGGTGAAATTGCCGTTGAGGACGGCAACTTTTCAGGTAAAACTCCAAATATCGGCGATACTGTTTCTGTTAAGAAAAGCTACGAGGATTTGGATTTTACAGAAACCTTAAACACCTTTGAGTACAAGGTTGTAGGTTATATTCGTTCACCAATGTACATTTCCTATGAACGGGGAACTACCAATATCGGCGACGGTAGCTTGGACACATTTATGTATGTGGATAACAGCAATTTTAAGGTTGAAAGATATACTGAGGTTTATGTAAAAACATCATATTCCAACCAAGATACCGTAAATTCGGAATATACCGAAAGCATTAACAGTTTGAAAAAGGCAGTTAAGAAAACAGGCAAGGAGCGTGTGGAAGTTTTCAAAACCGAAAATGTCTATGAAGCTGAAAAAACACTTGCCAAAAAAACAAAGGAATATAATGATAAAAAAGCAAAAGCCTTACAAGAATTAGATGACGCTGAAAAACAGCTAAAGGAAGGAAAAAAGGAGTACAAATCTCAGATTGCTCAGGCTGAAAAGAAAATCAGCGACGGTTACATAGCTCTTGAAAATGGCAAGGCGGAATACAATTTAGCAAAGAAAAAATACAATGATGAAATTGCAAAAGCTGAAAAGAAAATCAAGGACGCAGAGACAGAGTATAAAAAAGGTTTAAAAGAGTATAATCAAGGCTTAAAGGAATACAAAAGCGGTAAAGCAAAGTATGATAAAAAATATGAAGAATTTTATAATACCACCAAACCTGCCCTTGAGGAAAAATTAGAGGAAGCCGAAAAAGGACTAAAGCAGGTTCAAAGTGCCCTTGAAAAACTTCAGTCTATTATCAACAGTAATCCTATTATGGGTGTAGTTCTGAAAGATAAGATTGACCGGCTTAAAGAACAGAAGATTACTATCAATAAGGGCATAACTGCAATTAAAGAGGGAATCAAAAAAGGTGAAACAGAGCTTAGAAAAGCAGAGAAAAAGCTAAAGAGTGCAAATCAAAAGTTAGTGGAAGCCAAGAATAAGCTGGACTTGGGCAAAAAGGAAATTGACTTAGGAAAACAAAAGCTAAACTCATCAAGGTTAGACGGTAAAAAACAGCTTGACGATGCTTATGAAAAGCTAAAAACCTCCGAAGCACAGCTGATTAGCGGTGAAAAAGCCTTAGAGGAAAACAAAATTTCAGGCAAGAAAACCCTTGAGGATAACGAGAAAAAGTACAAAGAGGCAAAGAAAACAGCAAATAACAAATTTAATAAGGCAGAACAAAAATTAGCAGATGCACAAGAAAAACTTGACAGCATCAAAAATCCAAAGTGGTATGTGTTTACAAGAGAGGATAATCCGGGATATTCTGCATTTGCTGAAAATACTGAAAAGATTGACGCTTTAGCCGAGCTGTTTCCGATGATATTCCTGTTGGTAGCTATACTTGTTTGCCTAACAACAATGACAAGACTTGTTGATGAAAAACGTACTGAAATCGGCACATTAAAGGCACTGGGATATTCCAACACGGCAATCGTTTCAAAGTTTTTGATTTACTCCTCATTGGCAGGCGTTGTAGGGGGAGCAGTGGGAATAATACTTGGTGTAAACACGTTGCCATTTATTATATACGGTGCTTATGAAATGATGTACACAATGGATCCGCTTATCTTAAATGTAGATTATCTTTCCGTTGTTTTAGGTATGATTCTTGCGATATTGTGTACTGCGGTTGTAGCCGCAATCGCTTGCTACAAAAGCTTAAAGCACAGACCATCCTCACTGATGCGTCCAAAAGGGCCAAAGGCAGGTAAACGAGTTTTACTTGAGAGGATTACTCCTTTGTGGAGCAGATTAAGCTTTAATTCAAAGGTTACTGCAAGAAATATCTTCAGATACAAGAGTCGAGTTTTGATGACTGTAATCGGTATTGCAGGATGTACTGCTTTGCTTATTTCTGCTTTTGGTTTAAAGGACTCTATAAACGCAATTAATACGGTTCAGTTTAAAGATGTTTACAGGTATAATATTGTCGTAGCTCCGCAACCGAACATTGACGGCAAGGATTTAGCAAAATTGCAAGGTGAAATTGAAAGAGACAAGTATGTAGATTCCTGCACCCTTTTCTCGGTAATAGAGGGAGATGCCACAAAGGCTCAAACTACCTTAGAGGATAAAATCAATATTGATATTCCTCAAAATCTTGATGAGTTTTCACAGGCAATAGGGCTTCAGGATAGAACAACAAAGCAAGAAATTACACTCAATAACGACGGTGTTGTTATCAGTGAAAAAATGGCAAAGATGCTTGACGTAAAGGTTGGGGACAGCTTTACACTTACTATTGATAAAATCAGTAAAGAAGTAAAAATCACAGGAATTTGTGAGCAGTACATAAGTCATCTTCTGTTGATGACACCTGATTTTTACAGAGAAAACTACGGGGAGCCGGATTTCAACGTGTTCTTTGTTGTACATTCCGGCGACTTTGACGCACAGTCTGCATTCAACAACAAAATGCTGAAATCCGATGATATTGCCGCTGTAACCCTTATGCAAACGGCTATAAATGAGTTTAACGATATGTTGGATTCGTTGAATATGGTAGTGTTTATTATGATAATCTGTGCAGGCGCTCTTGCCTTTGTAGTGCTTTATAACCTTACAAATATCAACATTATCGAAAGGGTAAGAGAAATTGCTACAATCAAGGTTCTGGGCTTTAACAGCAGAGAGGTAAGCTCGTTTATTTACCGTGAGAACATTGTGCTTGCAATAGTCGGTATATTAGTTGGATTGATTTTGGGTACATTTTTAAGTAATATTATCGTTTCCACTATTGAAATGGACGACATAATGTTTGGCAGAAGTATAAATATTTTAAGTTATCTTTTGTCCATATTACTGACATCCTTCTTTGCTTTTGTAGTTAACTTTGTTATGTACTTTAAAATGAAGAAAATTGATATGGTAGAGAGCTTAAAGTCAGTAGAATAAAACAATCCCCATAGTCATATTGACTATGGGGAAGATTTATATTTTGTAATATTATTTATCTACTTTTGGCAGGCTGTCAAATCCCGGCTTTAAATCCTCGTCAGTAGGAATATAGTCCATCATAACACCGTCATTGAATTTCTGGTAAGCAACCATATCAAAGTAGCCTGTACCTGTTAGACCGAATACGATAGTCTTTTCTTCGCCTGTTTCCTTGCATTTCAGCGCCTCGTCAATAGCAACTCTGATAGCGTGACTGCTTTCCGGAGCAGGTAAGATACCTTCAATTCTTGCGAACTGTTGAGCTGCCTCAAATACAGCAGTTTGTTCAACAGAACGAGCCTCCATAAATCCGTCATCATAAAGCTGTGACAGAGTAGAGCTCATACCGTGGTATCTCAGACCGCCTGCGTGGTTAGCTGACGGAATGAATCCGCTGCCTAATGTGTACATTTTTGCAAGAGGACACACCATACCGGTATCGCAGAAATCATATGCAAACTTGCCTCGTGTTAAGCTTGGGCAGGATGCAGGCTCTACTGCAATAATCTGATAGTCAGCCTCGCCTCTAAGCTTTTCACCCATAAACGGTGAAATCAAACCGCCAAGGTTAGAACCGCCGCCGGCACAACCGATAATAACATCAGGCTTGATGCCGTATTTATCAAGGGCAATCTTAGTTTCCATACCGATTATTGACTGGTGTAGAAGTACCTGATTAAGAACACTTCCCAAAACATAACGGTAACCCTCTGTAGAAACAGCAACCTCAACAGCTTCGGAAATTGCACATCCAAGACTGCCTGTTGTGCCCGGATGCTCTGCAAGGATTTTCTTGCCTACTTCTGTAGTTGTGGATGGGGAAGGAGTGACAGAAGCACCGTAGGTTCTCATAACCTCACGTCTGAAAGGCTTTTGCTCGTAAGAAACCTTTACCATATATACCTTGCAGTCAAGGTCAAAGTAAGAGCAAGCCATTGATAAAGCAGTACCCCACTGACCTGCGCCTGTTTCGGTAGTAACACCCTTCAGCCCCTGTTTCTTTGCGTAATATGCCTGTGCGATTGCACTGTTCAGCTTGTGGCTTCCGCTTGTGTTATTACCCTCAAATTTGTAGTAAATCTTAGCAGGGGTGCCAAGCTTTTTCTCCAGACAATATGCACGTACCAACGGAGCAGGACGGTACATTTTGTAAAAGCTTTGGATTTCATCGGGAATATCTATAAAGCGATCGGTTTCGTTTAGCTCCTGTTGTACTAATTCTTCACAGAATACTGCGCCAAGCTCCTCAGCAGTCATAGGCTCCAGTGTAGCAGGATTTAACAGGGGAGCAGGTTTGTTTTTCATATCTGCTCTTACGTTATACCACTGTTTCGGCATCTCGGCTTCTTCCAAATAGATTTTGTAAGGTATTTGTTTTTCAGACATAATTAACATCCTTTCAAATTTATTGCTTTAAAATGCTAAAGTACCATTTAATTATACCACTGTTAACTAAAAAAGTCACGACAAATTTTTGTAGTAAAATTTGTATATTTTAAACAAAAACAATTTGGCTGTATATATAACTAATTCTATGTGCCATTATTAAAAATACAACAAAAACTTTAAATAAAAGTATTAAAAATCTTGATTGAAATTATTATTTGTGGTATAATAACTCCATATAATGTGCCAAAATATGTATTTTGGTATTGTAGGCGGAAAAAAGCCACCTTAATTTGTAAATTATCTGTGAAAGGATTAGTTATAATGACAAACCAAAACATTTATCGCACCGTAACCTGCGGTGAATTAAGAGAAGATAATATCGGTCAGGAAGTCAGAGTTGCCGGTTGGGTAGAAAATATCCGTGACCACGGCGGTGTAATGTTCCTTGATATTCGTGACCAGTACGGCGTGTTACAGGTAGTTGTTCACGATGATGAGCTTTTGAAAAATATTAATCGCGAATGTACAGTTACATTAAGCGGTAAGGTTGTAAAGCGTGACGAGGAAACAATTAACTCAAAGATTGCTACAGGCTTTGTAGAGGTTCACACTGAGGACATTAAGGTATTAGGTAAGTGTAAAAACGAACTTCCTTTTGAGGTTGCTACCTCTAAAATCGTAAATGAGGACGTCAGACTGAAATACCGTTTTCTTGATTTGCGTAATCCTAAGGTTCATAACAACATTGTGTTGCGTTCACAGGTTGTAAGCTTTATCCGTCAGAAGATGACTGAAATGGGATTTATGGAGATAAACACTCCTATTCTTTCAACCTCATCACCTGAGGGTGCAAGGGATTACCTTATTCCAAGCCGTAAGCACAAGGGCAAGTTTTACGCTTTGCCACAGGCACCTCAGATTTTTAAACAGCTTTTAATGGTTTCGGGCTTTGATAAATATTTCCAGATTGCTCCTTGTTTCCGTGACGAGGACGCTCGTGCTGACCGTAGTCCCGGTGAATTCTATCAGCTTGACTTTGAGATGGCTTTTGCAACTCAAGAGGATGTGTTTGCAGTAGCTGAGGAAGTATTGTCGGAAACCTTTGCAAAATTCACAGATAAAAAGGTTTCTTCTGCTCCTTTTAAGCGTATTCCTTTTGAGGAGTCTATGCTGAAATACGGCACAGATAAGCCTGATTTAAGAAACCCACTTGAGATTAAAGAAATCAGCGATATGTTTGTAGAAACAGAGTTTGCTCCATTCAGAGGTAAGTGCGTTCGTTCAATCAATGTTCCAAATGCCGCTGCTCAAAGTAAAAAGTGGTTTAAACGTATGGAGGAGTTTGCTCTTTCAATCGGTATGAAAGGTCTTGGTTATGTTAAGGTTCTTGAGGACTTAACATTTGACGGTCCTATTGATAAGTTCTTAAAGCCCGGTGACAGGGAAGAATTAATCGCACGCAACGGCTCAAAGGCAGGGGACGTAATTTACTTTATTGCAGACAGTAAAAATATCGCTCCAAAGCTTGCAGGTCAGATTCGTACTGAGGTTGCAAACCGTCTTGATTTAATCGACAAGAGCAGATTCGAGCTGTGCTTTATCGTTGATTTCCCAATGTTTGAAATTGACGAGGACGGCAAGACTATCTTTACTCATAATCCGTTCTCGATGCCTCAGGGCGGAATGGAAGCACTGATGACTAAGGACCCAACGGAAATACTTGCTTATCAGTACGACATTGTATGCAACGGTGTTGAGCTTTCTTCCGGTGCTGTTCGTAATCACGACTTGGATATTATGATTAAAGCATTTGAAATTGCAGGCTACTCTGAGGAGGAGCTAAAGGATAAATTTAAGTCCCTGTATAACGCATTCCAGTACGGTGCACCTCCACACGCAGGTATGGCACCGGGTATTGACCGTATGCTTATGCTGTTAACAGAAGAAGAGAATATCCGTGAGGTTATTCCTTTCCCAATGAACAGCAACGCTCAGGATTTACTTTTAGGCTCTCCGGGAGAAGTAAGCGAAACACAGCTTAGAGAAGTACACATTAAAATTAGATAATAAATAACAGGGCAGGGCTTTTGCACTTGCCCTTATCCCATATATAAAGGATTGGTTTTATGGTAACAAGAGAAGATATTGAAAACATTGCAATTCTTTCAAAGCTCTTTGTAGCTGAGGAAGATTTGGACAAGTTAACAGAACAGATGCAGGAGATAGTTGAGTTTGCCGATGCAATAAACAATGCTCCTGACAGCGGTGAGGAATTTGATAACATCAACAACCTTTCTAACGTGTTCAGAGAAGACGTTGTTGTTGAATCCTTCCCATCTGAGGAGATTTTGAAAAATGCTCCCGAACAGGCTGAAGACCATTTCTTGGTAAGAAATCACACATAAGGAGGAAAGTATGTCAATTATTAAGAAAATCCACGATATGCTCTCTTCCAAGGAGATTTCCTGCAAGGAGCTGACAGAGCAGTATTTATCAGAGATAGATAAATCAAACGGCGAGCTTAACGCATACGTTAACATAACTCCTGAGGTTGCATTGGAGCAGGCTCAAAAGGTTGATGAAAAGCTTGCAAAGGGTGAGGAAATAGGAATGCTTGAGGGCGTACCTATGACACTAAAGGATAATATGTCCACAAAGGGCATTGAAACTACCTGTTGCTCAAAAATTCTGACAGGCTACAAGCCTATTTACAATGCCACTGTTTGGGATAACCTTGAAAGCAAGGGTGCTGTTTTGCTTGGCAAAACCAATATGGACGAGTTTGCAATGGGATCTTCCTGTGAAACCTCCTACTTTGGCGGTGCTACAAACCCATTTAATACAAAGCATTGTGCAGGCGGTTCTTCAGGAGGCGGTGCATCTGCTGTCAGCGGTAATATTGCCGCTTATGCTTTAGGCTCCGATACAGGCGGTTCAATCAGACAGCCTGCATCGTTCTGCGGTATTGTGGGACTAAAGCCCACCTACGGCGCAGTGTCCCGTTACGGACTAATCGCCTATGCTTCAAGCCTTGACCAAATCGGACCTATTACAAAAACTGTTGAGGACGCCTCTATAGTTTTTGATGCTATTTCCGACTATGACCCTAAGGACAGCACTTCTCAGGGCAGACAAAAGGGCTTGACCTATGACACAATAAATAATGATATTAAGGGTATGAAAATCGGTATTGCCCGTGAATACCTTGAGGGCATCAGAGATGACGTTAAAGAGGCTCTGCTGAATGCAACAAAGGTTTACGAAAGCCTTGGTGCAGAGATTGTTTACTTCGATATGCCTGCTATAAAATATGCGTTGCCTGTTTACTATATTATCGCCTGTGCAGAGGCTTCCTCAAACTTAGGCAGATATGACGGTATTCGATACGGCTTTAAAGCTGAACACTACAACGGTACTCACGATATGATGTGCCGTACCCGTAGCGAGGGCTTTGGCGAAGAGGTAAAACGCAGAATTTTACTTGGTACTTATGTACTTTCTGCAGGTTACTATGACGCATATTATAAGAAAGCTCAGAATTTAAGAGGAACAATTCTAAAGGCGTTTAATGACGCATTTTTAAATTGCG
Source organism: uncultured Clostridia bacterium (assembly GCA_945980035.1). Taxonomy (GTDB): domain Bacteria; phylum Bacillota; class Clostridia; order Oscillospirales; family Acutalibacteraceae; genus Ruminococcoides. The sequence continues at coordinate 2,285 of CAMFQG010000050.1, read as the reverse complement.
ATTTCATTCTTGCTCCTACAGTTCCTATGACGGCATTTGAGATGGGGCACGCAGTATCTGATCCTGTTGAAACATATTTGACGGATATTTGTACAGTACCTGTTAATATTGCAGGACTTCCTGCTGTTTCAATTCCCTGTGGATTTAACGCAAAGGGAATGCCAATCGGTATGCAGCTTATCGGTAATAAGTTTGAAGAGGCTAAGATTTTGAATGCTGCCAATATGTACGAAAAGGTTGCAAAAGAAAACTTTAAAGATACAAAGTGGGGTGTTAAGCTGTGAAATATGAATTAGTTGCAGGTTTTGAAACACACGTTGAGCTTTCAACAAAAACTAAAATATTCTGCGGATGTACTACTGCTTTCGGCGGTGATCCTAACACTCACTGTTGCCCAATATGTATCGGATTGCCCGGTACACTTCCAAAGCTTAACAGACAGGTTGTAAAATATGCCATTATGGCAGGTCTTGCAACTAACTGTGAGATTGCTGAGGTTGCAAAGATGGACAGAAAGAATTACTGCTATCCTGACCTTTCAAAGGCATATCAGATTTCTGAGTATGACAAGCCACTTTGTGAGCACGGATTTATACAGCTGTCCAATGGCAGAAAAATCCGTATTCTCCGTATTCATATTGAAGAGGATGCAGGTAAGCTGATACACGCACACGGTGACACATATGTTGACTATAACCGTGGCGGTGTACCGCTGATTGAAATTGTAACCGAGCCTGACTTCCGTTCTGCCGACGAGGCAAGAGAGTACGTTGAAAAGCTCCAGCAGATTATGAGATATATCGGTGTGTCCGACTGCCGTATGCAGGAAGGCTCTATGCGTTGTGATGTTAATATTTCCGTAAGACCTGAGGGCAGTGAAAAGCTGGGTACCAGAACGGAAATTAAGAATATGAACTCAATAAACAACATAGTTAAGGCTATGGAGTATGAGTTTGAACGTCAGGTTGACGTTATTGAGAATGGCGGTAAGGTTATTCAGGAAACTCTCCGTTACGATGACGCTACCAACACAACCTCATCAATGCGTGGCAAAGAGGATGCTAACGATTACCGTTATTTCCGTGACCCTGACCTTGTTACAATTCTTACAAGCAGGGAAGAGGTTGAGGAGATTCGCTCAATGCTCCCCGAACTTCCCGAAAAGAAACAGGAAAGATATATTGATGAATACGGTATTCCCGAAAAGGACGCACAGCTCCTTACAAAATACCGCAAGGTCAGTGAATATTTTGATGAGGCTATTAAGGATATTAAAAATCCAAAGACTGTTTCAAACTTTATTATCGGTTCAATATTCAGACGTGTTGAAACCGAAAAGGACAAGGAGGAATTTGCAGTTGCGACTTCTCCAAAGCAGTTAAATCAGCTTGTAAAGATGATTGAGGATAAGAAAATCCAGAATAACCTTGCAAAGAAAACTCTTGAGCAAATGCTGGATACAGGCAAGGATTGTACGGCATTTATTGACGAAAGCGACTTAGGGGGAATTGACGATTCAGCTCTTACCTCTATGTGTCAGTCTGCTATTGACAGCAATCCTAATGCTGTTGCCGACTTTAAGAGCGGTAAGGAAAAGGCGTTAATGGCGTTGCTTGGTAATGTTATGAAACAGAGCCGAGGAAAAGCTGACGCTCAATCTGTAAAGGCAAAGCTAATTGAATTAATAGGATAAAATAAGAGGAGTCGCTTTGATGCGACTCCTTTTCGTTTTGAATATATAAATTTGTGATAGAGATTACCGTTAATTAACATTAAATACGGTATCTATGTATAATTCCTCTCTGTTACTGTTAAAATCCGGAATTTTCGTTTCTTTTCCGTTTTTGTCTTTATTCTTTACATACACAGTAGGATTACAAACATAGACTTTTACTGAGATTTTATATTTTCCGTCTTTTAATCCCTTTTTATTATATTCTGTATTATTATCGGCATTATCAAATGCAGTATCATAAACAGAATATTCTCGCTCAAGTTTATTTTTCCCTTTAGTGGGAGAAACGTAACTGTATGATATGCATATATCCGCATAGTCGGGTGTTATATCTACCCATTTTGAATCTTTGTTCATAAATAAGTAGTATTCACTGTCTTGATAAATTGCAAGATTACCTGTGTTGTTTTCGATATTGGTAACTACATTTTTGCTGTTCTTATCATACTCAGCTGTTAGTTTAATATCGTAAGCTTCCTTTTTTGTATCGGTAGTTGTGCAGGATACAAAACTAAAACAAAGAATAACTGATAATAAGAAAATTAATATG
>CAMFQG010000049.1 GCA_945980035.1 uncultured Clostridia bacterium | reverse complement strand
TAATTATGTTCATTTCTAACCTCAAAATTATAGATATACATACTATAATTTTGAGGTTAGAAATGAACATAATTATTTGCGTTGATGATAATATGGGGATGATGTTTAATCACCGCCGTCAAAGTCAGGACAGGGTACTGCGTGACAGAATACTGGAAATTACAAATGGTAAAAAGCTGTATATGAATAACTATTCTAAATCCCAATTTACTGGGGACAACAGAATTATTGCAGATGAAGATTTTTTGGATAAAGCTATAACAGGGGACTACTGTTTTGTGGAAAACATTGATATTGGAAATTATATTGCTAAAATAGAAAAATTAATCATATATAAATGGAACAGAGTCTATCCATCAGATTTTAAATTTCAACAATCCTTAAACAATTTCAGCTTGGAAAGTGTTTTTGAATTTAAAGGATATTCCCACGATATGATTACAGAGGAGATATGGAAAAATGACAAAAGGTAAAGCTACCGGACTGCTGTTATGCTTAATATTAGCATTGTATTCCTGTTTTGGCTGCACAAGCTCCCCCACTGCACACAAGCCTGACGCTCCATCTGTTGACAGCTATACAGATGAAGCCTACACTGTAATAAACGACAATGAGCCATATTTTGACAGTCAGGACTATAGAACCAAATCCTTTGAAAAGTATAGCAAATTAGACAGTCTTGGCAGATGTCAGGTTGCATATGCCTGTATCGGCAAGGATTTGATGCCTACCGAAGAACGTGGATACATAGGCAACGTAAAGCCCAGCGGTTGGCAAATTGCAAAATATGACTGTGTTGACGGAAAATATTTATACAATCGCTGTCACTTAATCGGTTATCAGCTGACAAGCGAAAATGCAAACGAAAAAAATTTAATAACAGGCACAAGGTATATGAATGTGGAGGGAATGTTACCCTTTGAAAATCTAACTGCTGACTACATTAAGGAAACAGGAAATCACGTGCTGTACAGAGTTACCCCTGTATTTACTGATAACAACTTAGTTGCAGACGGAGTTATTATGGAAGCACAATCCGTTGAGGACAAGGGTAAGGGAGTTTGCTTTAATGTTTTTTGCTACAATATTCAGCCCGGAATTGAGATAGACTACAGTGACGGTTCCAGCAAATATACAGGCTCTGAAAACACCGAAAAAAATTCAGAAACAAGTTCCAAAACTATCAATTCCTCAGGCACTTATATACTGAACACAAATACAAAGAAAATACATTTGCCTACCTGTAAATACGCAAAATCAATCACCTCCCACAACAAGGACAACTACCAAGGTGATATAGATTTACTGATAAAACAAGGCTATGAGGGTTGCAAGGCTTGTAATCCTTAAGAGAGGTGATTTAATGTCAAAAAAGAAAAATAAAGAAAAAGCAGTAAAAGAAAAATATCAAGTTAAGAACGCCTTGACAAACTACTTCCTTGTGTTGATGTTCTCTGTGTTTCCCTTGTTTTTTGCTAACAAATACAACTCCATCAGACACGATAAGCTGTACTTTTTCTTAGTTTTATCGGGAATACTTATTGCTGTAGAGAGCATTATTCTGCTTTGCACATTGTTTTCAAGTGCAAACAAAAACAAGCTTGATAAAAAGAAATGGTATAGTAACCTCAGCATAACCGACTATGCCTTTGGTGTGCTGATTTTAGGCAGTGCAATATCTACCGTTTTTTCCGCATATCCTATGGACAGCTTAACAGGAAATCAGGGACGAAACAATGGCTTGATATTAATGCTCTTTTACTTTCTTGTTTACATAATTATTTCAAGAACATATCAGTTTAAAGAATATGTGTTTATTGTACTTGCAGTGGCAAGCTCTGTTGTATCTGTGCTGTGCATATTAGATTTCTTCGGCATTGACCTTTTAGGAATGAACAAGGGCTACTCGGCTCAGGTTATCAGCGACTTTACCTCTACTATAGGAAATAAAAATCTTATGTCCAGCTTTTGTTGTATTACCGTTCCTGTTTTGCTGATGCTGTTTATGAATACTGAAAACAATCTTAAAAGAGGTATTTATCTTACTGCTTCTGCAATAGGATTTATGGGGATAATCTGTGCAGACAGCGACAGCGGATTTTTGGGAATTATTCCATTGTTGATTATTGTTATGCTCTACTATATCCGTGATATTCAAAAGCTTAAAGATTTCTTTTTAGCCATAGGTGTAATGCTGATTTGCGGTAAAGCTTTAGGAGTGCTGTTTCTATACTGCAACAAAAAATCCCTCAGCACAATGCAGACGCTATTCCTCAACAACGGACTTATCTATGCACTTTTAGGTTGCACCGTTATTGCTGTAGTTGTACTTTGGATTTTATGCAACAAATTTGAGGGTTACATTTTACCTAAGGCGGTACAGTATGCAGGTATTGCTTTATTCGCTTTTGGCATCGTATCTGTGACAGGACTTGTAATTTACTACTCTGTTGTCAATACACAAGCTCCTCTAAACTCCTTTATGAAGTATTTTAGATTTGACGAAAACTGGGGTACACACCGAGGATTTATGTGGATAAAATCCTTTGAAATTTTCAAGGGTTATAACCTAAAGGATATTTTAGTCGGGTGCGGTCCCGATACCTTCAGTTCAGCCTTTTCTCCATATTTTCAGGAGCTAAACGAAAAATACGGAAACACCTCAACAAACTGTGCACACAACGAACTGATAAACTATCTTATCACTATCGGTATAACGGGACTTGTTTCATATATGACAATGGTAATATCGGTAATAGTAAGGGCAGTAAAATACGCAAAGAAAAATCCTTTGACTGTTGTATTTGCATCAGCAGTTTTATGTTACCTTTTACAGAGCCTTGTAAATATTGCACAGCCAATTACTACTCCCCTGTTTTTCATATTTATTGCATTAACCGAAAGCATCATAAGACAGGTTAAGACAAAAGAATAAAGCTTAATAGTAAAAAAGTCGAGTGTCTCGACACCCATTTCGAGAAGAAAGGTTGATATTTTCAAATCTTTTTTTCCCGACCGTTTTTGAGCAATTTCCTATAAAGTAAAAAAACAGGTCAGAACAATCTGACCTGTTTTTTATGTAGTAATTTTTATACGTTTTCTGATGTACAATGAGGACATCTTGTAGCCTCAATATCAATTTCGCTTTTACAGTAAGGACATTTCTTTGTTTTTGGAGGAGCTTCTTTCTCTTTCTTTTTGAACAAAGCCTTGACAGCATTGATGCCCATAACCAAAAGGAAAGCAACAACTGCAACGATAAAGAAGTTAATCACTGCTGTAATGAAACTGCCGTAACCGAATGAAACGCCGAAAATATCCAAAGTCATATTGTCAAAGTTCATTCCGCCGAACAGCCCCAAAATTGGAGAAATCAAATTATCACAAAGCGAAGTGACAATAGCTTGAAAAGCACCACCGATTAGGACAGCTACAGCAAGGTCAACTACGTTGCCACGCATAATAAATTTTTTAAATTCATCTAAAATTTTCTTCATAAATAAAACCCCTTTTTATTATTTAAGTATTGCCTTGTGGAATACTTTTTTACCTTTTTTCACAACAACAAATCCCTTGTCGTCAAACATTTCCTTAGTGATAGCCATGAACGGATCTGTAACCTTTTTATCATCTACAGACACACCGCCCTGCTGAACAAGTCTTCTGCCCTCACCTCTTGATGGGATTAGGGAACACTTTGACAGCAAGTCGAGAATTGTCATATTCTCTAAGTCAGCCTCAGTAATTTCAGTTGACGGCATATTGTCTGTATTTGTTTTTGAGCCGAACAACGCTTTAGCTGCCTCCTGAGCTTTATTTGCCTCATCCTCACCGTGAACCAGTTTAGTCAGCTCATATGCAAGAATTTCCTTAGCCTTATTTAGCTGTGCACCCTCCCAAGAATCCATTTTGTCAATTTCTTCAAGAGGTAAAAATGTCAGCATACGGATGCACTTTAGCACGTCGTCGTCAGATACGTTTCTCCAATACTGGTAGAAATCGTACGGGCTTGTCTTTTCAGGGTCAAGCCAAACTGCACCGCTTTGAGTTTTTCCCATCTTTTTGCCCTCAGAATTTAAGAGCAGATTAATAGTCATCGCATATGCGTCCTTGCCAAGCTTACGTCTGATAAGCTCTGTACCGCCCAGCATATTGCTCCACTGGTCGTCACCGCCGAACTGCATATTACAGCCGTACTTTTGGTACAGTGCATAGAAGTCATAGCTTTGCATAATCATATAGTTGAACTCTAAGAAGCTAAGTCCCTTTTCCATTCTCTGCTTATAGCACTCAGCAGTAAGCATACGGTTTACGCTAAAGCATGCTCCTACTTCTCTGAGGACATCAACATAGTTTAAGTCCAACAGCCAATCGGCATTGTTTACCATAATCGCCTTTCCCTCAGAAAAGTCAATAAAACGGCTCATCTGCTTTTTGAAGCACTCACAGTTGTGTTCAATATCCTCTTTAGTAAGCATTTTACGCATATCACTGCGGCCTGAAGGGTCGCCTATCATACCTGTACCGCCGCCCACAAGAGCAATCGGTGTGTTACCTGCCATCTGCAAGCGTTTCATCAGGCACAAAGCCATAAAGTGACCAACGTGCAGACTGTCCGCAGTTGGATCAAATCCAATGTAAAAAATTGCCTTTCCGTTATTAACAAGCTCACGTATTTCCTCTTCGTCAGTTACCTGAGCAATAAGTCCGCGTGCCTGTAGTTCTTCATATACTCCCATAAAATAAACCTCTCTTTCAACCTATTAAAAAATAAAAAGCCTCCGGATTAAAATCCAGAGGGCGATTGTTAACCGCTGTACCACCTCAATTTACTGCATAAAACAGCCTCAGTGAGCATCTAACTCTATGCGATAACGGGCAAAACCGTCTGCGCCTACTTGTGTTACCGTTCGGACAGCTGCTCCAAGATGTATTTCCAAAAGGGAGAATGTTTGCTTACACCAACCGCAAACTCTCTTAAATTCTCTGCCTGTTGTACTTCTTCTTTTCATAGCATTTTATAAATGTATTATATAAAATAGAAAATATAATGTCAAGCTATTTTTTCAGTCTGAACCCTTATGCTTTTTCCGTCGCTGTTCATAACTATCGTGCCGTCTAAATCAGTGCGATATATTTTACAGCCCAATTTTGACAACCGTTTTACAACTTCTAAGCTTGGCAGATTATATGTGTTCATTTCCCCTACCGACAGAACGGCTGCCGTAGGATTTACTGCTTTTAAAAAGCTTTTGGAAGTAGCGCTCCTGCTGCCGTGGTGGGAAACCTTTAAAACATCGGCAGATACGTTCACGTTATTTTCAAGCAACTTTTCCTCTGTCTTTGATGAAGCATCTCCCATAAACAGAAAACTGCAATCCTTGTACCTGAGCTTTACGATCAGAGAGGAATCGTTATCCTCTTCAAAATCTACAGGCGGTAAAATCTTCACATTCAAGTCCTTGCTTTTTATAAGCTTTATCCCGTCGCTTACGAAACTAACGTCGGTATCTGTTGAATTAATTGACCTATAAAGTGTTGAGAAAGTATCTGACTTATCCTTTTCATCATATTTGGGAAGATAGATATTCTTGACGTTGTAATTTTCTACTATTGTTTTCATACCACCGATATGATCCCAATCGTCATGAGTACCGATAACTGTATCAATCTCCTTAATATGGTATCTATCCAGATATTCTCTGACCTTGGAAGCATCTTGACTGCAACCGGCGTCAATCAGCATATTACCCTTTTCGGTATTTATATAAACTGCGTCAGCCTGTCCCACATCAATAAAAGCAACAGTCAGTTTTTCAACCTTTGGGTAAACACCCACCAGCTCATAGATTTTAAGCCAATCAGCAAAGGTAACAAATAATACAAGTACCACCGCAAGGAAAATAAATATGATTGTAAATACAGCCTTTTTACTTTTTACTTTTGCCTTTGTTTCCATTCTTTACGCCCTTTTTTGGCTTTCGTGAATACTTTTTGTATTTATTGGCTTTACGGTCATTATTTGCTTTTGCAGTGTTAAATCCCTTTGGCGGAGTGATAAGGCAATTCTTGGTTGTGCCTACCAAATCCAGCCTGCCTGCGGACTTCAATGCCTTAAACACCAAATCCTTGTTTTTAGGAATAAAGTACTGCATCAATGCCCTTTGCATCGCCTTTTCCTCAGGGGATTTCGGAACGTAAACCTCTTTCATAGTATATGGGTCAATACCTGTATAGAACATACAGGTTGAAATTGTACCCGGTGTAGGATAAAAATCCTGCACCTGTTCGGGATGGATTTTTTCCCGCTTTAAAAACAGAGCCAACTCAACAGCTTCTTTCATTGTGCAGCCCGGGTGAGAGCTCATAATATACGGCACAATATATTGCTCTTTATTTGCTCTTTTGGTTTCCTTATAAAACATATCGGAAAACCTTTTGTATGCCTCAATATGAGGCTTTCCCATACGGTCCAAAACAGTCTCGGAACAATGCTCAGGTGCAACACGTAGTTGACCGCTGACGTGATACTTTACAAGCTCCTGCAAAAATTCGTCAGAGCTATCCTCCAGCAAATAATCGTAGCGGATACCGCTTCTGATAAATACTTTTTTAATGCCCTTAATTGCTCTCAGCTTTCGCAATATTTCAATGTATTCGCTGTGGTCTGCCTTTAAATTCTTGCAAGGTGTAGGAGCAAGACACTTTTTATTTTTACACAATCCACACTTTTCCTGAATGTCACAGGAGGGGATTCTGAAGTTAGCCGTAGGTCCGCCCACGTCGCTGATATAGCCCTTGAAACGGGGATTATCAAGAAAACCTTTAGCCTCGTTAATTATGCTTTCCTGACTGCGAACGGTAATTGCTCTTCCTTGATGAAAAGCAAGGGAACAGAAATTACATCCACCGAAGCACCCTCTGTTGTGAGTAATTGAAAATTCAACCTCTTTTATACCCGGAACTCCCCCAAGCTCCTCGTAGCAGGGAGGATAATATCTTTCATAAGGCAGTGAGAAAACCCAATCAAGCTGTTGAGTATTCAGCGGTGGCATTGGAGGATTTTGAACAAGGATATATTTTCCGTGTCTTTGGATAACCTTTCTGCCTCTTACTGCGTCAGCCTCTTCAAGCTCTTTACGGGCGGCAACAGCATAGTCCTTCTTGCTTTCGCAAACACGTTCATAGCTTGGCAAATCCACAGCGGAACCCGGCACATAGTCTTTAGTTTCCACAGCATAGCAAATGCCCTTTATATCCTGCAACCCCTCAACTGTATAACCCTGATTAAGTCTGTTTGCAATTTCTATGGTCTGCAATTCGCCCATACCGTAGGAGATAATGTCAGCCTTACTGTCAAACAAAACTGACGGCTTAACCTTATCCTCCCAATAGTCATAGTGTGCAAATCTTCTCAAGGATGCCTCAAGACCGCCTATAATCACAGGGCTGTCAGGATAAACGCTTTTGATAATGTTGCTGTAAACGGTAACTGCTCTGTCAGGTCTTTTTCCTGCCTTTCCCCCTGCGGTATATGCGTCGTCACTTCTTTTTCTCTTTGCCACAGTATAGTGGGCAACCATACTGTCAATGTTGCCTGCGGTTACGAAAAAACCCAGACGTGGTTTTCCGAACTGTGTAAAATCCTTTGTGCTTTTCCAATTTGGCTGTGACAAAACCGCAACTTTATAACCTTGACTTTCAAGTACACGGGTGATTATTGCAGCACCAAAAGAGGGGTGGTCAACATAGCTGTCCCCTGTTACATAAACAAAGTCAACCTGTTCCCACCCTAAGTTTTTAACTTCTTCTATTGTCATTGGTAGAAATGACATAGTATCCTCTTTACTCTCCTTGGATATTATTTCGCTCAAGCCACTGACTGTAGGTCATAAGCACCTCTCTTGGCTTTGAGCCCTGATGCGGTCCCACAATGCCTAACTGCTCCATATCGTCAATCATTCTGCCTGCACGAGCATATCCCACTTTCATTCTTCTCTGAATCATTGAGGTTGAAGCTTGACCTGCTTCAATAACAATACGTATTGCTTCCTCCATTTTACTGTCAACGTCAATGCCCTCGGAGTCCTCTCTGCTTTCCTCGCTGAGATCCTCAGCGGCAATACGCTTGATTTCGTCCTCTGCCTCAAGGTTATACTGAGCCTTGTGCCACTTTTTAACGTATTTTGTAACGCCCTCTATTTCCTCATCGGTAGCAAAACAGCCCTGAACACGAGTAGGTGAAAATGCACCGATTGGAGCATAGAGCATATCTCCTCGGCCTATCAGCTTTTCGGCACCGCTTGCATCAAGGATTACACGAGAATCCATATTTGAGCTAACCTTTAGTGAAATTCGGCTTGGCACATTACCCTTGATAAGACCTGTAATTACGTTAACGGTAGGTCTTTGTGTTGCAATTACAAGGTGAATACCTGCGGCACGAGCCTTTTGTGCTATACGCACTACGCTGTCCTCAACCTCGTGGGGAGCAGTCATCATCAAATCTGCAAACTCATCAATAGCAATTACAATTCGTGGCATTTTTTCGGTTAATACAGGCAATCCGTTTACGTCTAACTTTGGCTGTATTACCTCCCCGTCCTCGTTTTCCTGTGGGGGATTATCCTTGATATATTCTAAATTTGATTCAATCAGCTTGTTGTAGGAGTCAATTTCTTTACACTCATAATCCGCAAAAAGCTGGTAGCGTTTTTCCATTTCATTTACAGCCCAGGCAAGTGTACCTGCGGCTTTCTTTGCGTCTGAAACAACAGGAACCAACAAATGGGGCAAGCCCTTGTATTTAGCAAATTCAACCATTTTTGGATCAATTAATATCAGCTTAACCTCTTCGGGAGTTGCCTTGTATAAAATGCTGATTAAAAGGGAATTTACACATACCGATTTACCTGAACCTGTTGTACCTGCAATCAGCAGGTGAGGCATTTTTGCAAGGTCTGTTGTAATAATATTTCCTGCAATATCCTTGCCAAGTACACAGGTAAGCTTGCTTTTGCTGTTTTCAAACTCCTCTGAATCAATAAGCTCACGCATTGAAACTGTGCTTACAATCTTGTTAGGCACTTCTATTCCCACAGCCGCTTTTCCCGGGATAGGAGCCTCAATACGAACACCGTTAGCCGCAAGGTTTAGGGAAATATCGTCAGCAAGGTTTGTAATCTTGCTGATTTTCACACCCGGCTCGGGTTTAAGCTCGTAACGTGTAACCGACGGGCCTCTTGAAATATAAGTAATAGTAGCTTTTACGCCAAAGCTTTCAAGAGTGCTGATGAGCTTTTTCGCATTACTACGCATTTCTGCATCGCCGTCACTGTCATTATTAACAACATTTTTTAGCAATCCAACAGGGGGAAAATGATAGGCATATTTATCTTCGTCTTCTGCCTTTGTGGTATTCTTCTTTCTGACAGTTGCTTTTACAGGAGGTTTCTTTTCCTCTGATAATTCCTTGGCAACTGCAGAAGCCATGTCCTCATCGTTTTCACCCATTTCGGAATTTGCTATTTTAACAATATTCAAAAAGTCATCAGCAGGATTTTTGTCCGCAGCATTGCTGTCGTCATCAATGGAAATATCAATATTACTTCCTTTTCTGACAGGTTTTTTACTGTCACCGATAGGAATATCTATAGTGGTATCAAAAATTTCTTCTTCGTTTTCATTACGGTCATAGCCGTCTGTATTCTCCTGTCTGTTATGACGTCGCTTAGCTCTCTTTTCATAGGCACTGGACACACCTCTGCCTACATTTTTCGCCGCACGTCCGATGTCGTTTAAGGATATTTTGCTTATTATCAAAATCAGTGCAGCCAAAATAACAAAGCATACGCAAACAGACGGCACCTGAGTAAATGCCATAAGCATTGGGTAACCTATAATACCGCCTAAAATACCGCTGCCAAAGGTAAAGTATGTTTCTGTACCGGCGGTATCAAGATACAGTCCACCTAAAGCTCTGAAATAGTCAACATCGCTGTATGTATTAGGGCCTAACAGATACAGCAGATTTTCTATCATTAAAATAATACCCACACAAAGAAAAATCTTTGATTTAAAATGTGAAATCTCACGTTCCTTAGTTGTAATCACTGCAAGATAACCAAACAGTAAGGGCAGTAATACCGCACTTAAACCAAATATTCCAAAGAAAAAGCTACGTATAAGCGTCCATACGCTTCCGCCCTTTATAATTATCAAAAACATAAATATAAAAGCCAAAGCTGCATATATAATTGCCTGCACACGGGGACTCAGGCACTTTTTCTCCTGAAGCTTTTGCTGTTTGTTTCTTGATTTTGCAGAAGTTTTTCTGTTATTCGATTTTGAAGTTCTTTTTGATTTTGTATTCTTTGACAAATTTTTCACTTCCAATTACTATAAAACCGCACTATACAAAGCTTACATAGTTCCCTGTTACCATTTCATAAACACTGATGCCGATTACTGCAACACCCACAACAGCTGTATAGATTACAAACACATACATTTTGTCTGTCTTTAACAGCCACTTAAACAACACAATGGCAAAATAGCCTACCACAGCGGCAGCAATTACACCGCATAAAACCGCTATAACCATTTCGCTGTTAAGAGTAGAAGTATCTAAATCCTTTACCTCTAAAACAGCCGCAGCGATAATTGCAGGAATACCAAGGATAAATGTATAGTCCAAAGCAGCCTGCTTGTTAATTCCACGAGATTGACCTAATGCAAGGGTTGTTCCTGAACGTGAAAGTCCCGGAAACACTGCAGCAAAGCACTGTCCGATGCCAACAACTATAGCATCAAGCACGTTATATTTTGTTCTTCCGTCTTTTCCGTTTTCAGAGTGTTTGCCCCCGGTATTTCGTTTTGTAAAAAACATTCCCATAGCAAGCAAAAAGCTTGTAACAAGCAGAGAAATACCTGCAACAATAAAGTATTCATTTCCTGCAAATAAATCAGCCAAATCCTTAATCTTCATATCCGTTCCCGGAATAGGAACGAAAAGCAAAAACAGCGGTAAAAGTCCGATTACAAGCATAACGATAAGATTTCTGTCGCCGTCCATTTTTGACCACTTGAATTTGCCTGTAAAAATATCCTTTATCAGTAAACCAAAGGCCTTGATTAATCTCCAAATCAGCTTGTGATAAAAGGCAATTACTGCAATCAAAGTACCTACGTGCAACATTACGTCAAGAAACAAGCCTGCTTCTTCCATGCCCATCAGGTGCTGAGCAATGGTAAGGTGTCCGCTGCTTGACACAGGCAAAAATTCAGTTAAGCCCTGAACAATACCTAAGATTACGTTTTGAACAATAGCAAAAAAATCCATATGTACCTCCAAAAATTTCTTGCCTTTGCTTTCTGCAAAGGCATATGTCATTTAATTTTACTTTAATCCTTAGATTTATATTCATCAATCATACCGTAAAGACAATCGGTTGCGTCGCTTAAAGTTCCCACACTGTCAATAAGTCCTGCCTCAACAGCCTGTTGACCGTCAAGAATTGTGCCGATATCCATTACAAGCTCCCCTGTATTCATTACAAGGCTTGTGTAATCCTCCTTGGAAATATTGGAATTATCCGCAATAAAGCTTGTAATCCTATCCTGCATACGCTGATAGTATTCAAAGGTTTGAGGCACTCCTATAGTCAATCCTGTACTGCGGACAGGATGGGCAGTCATTGATGCGCTTTTTGCGATAAAGCTTTTCTTTGCCGCTACCGCAAGGGGGATTCCTATAGAATGTCCTCCGCCTAAAACGATTGAAACTGTAGGCTTTCTCATTCCTGAAATAAGCTCTGCAATAGCAAGTCCCGCTTCAACATCTCCGCCTACTGTATTAAGCAAAATTAACAGTCCGTCAATTCGAGGGTCCTCCTCGATTGATACAAGCAAAGGGATAATATGCTCGTACTTTGTTGTCTTGTTATTCTGAGGCAGAACATAATGCCCCTCTATCTGACCAATTACGGTCAGACAATGAATAATCTTATCGTCCCTTACCGCAAGCACCGAGCCGGTATCCTCAATTTGCTCAGTATGCTGCTCATCAAGAGGATTATCGTTTTCCAAGTTTTCGGGCTTTTCCTCACAGGGATTTTTCACAATTTCTTGGTTTTTAGATTGAAAATTATGCAAGCAAATGCACCTCCGTGCATATTTTGCCCACAATGACACATTTTAATTCATATATTCACAGTGATTATATCATTTTTACATATATATTT
>CAMFQG010000048.1 GCA_945980035.1 uncultured Clostridia bacterium | reverse complement strand
AGGACTTACCTATGTGCTGACACTAAAGACTTACCTATGTGCTGACTTTTCATCTTCTCGACCAAAATTTTCTATTTTCCATTTTCAATTTTCAATTTGAAAAGGACTTTACAGCATATGCTTCTTTTTCAGTATTACCAATGTTATACCGCAGATTGCCACAGTACCCACTGCAATTAAACCGAAGCTGTAAATGTTTGAAGCAAAGTCAAAGGGCATAGGTACGTTCATTCCGAAAAATCCGGAGATGATAGTAGGAATAGCCATTACAAGGGTGATGGAAGTAAGGTATTTGATTACGTTATTCAATCGGCTGTCCATTACCGCAGATACAAGCTCTCGTGTAGAGTCGATGATGTTACGGTAAATATTTGTCATTTCAATAGCCTGATTATTTTCAATCATTGTATCTTCAATAAGCTCCTCGTCCTCAGGGAATTGGTTGAGCCTTTTCAGTCGGACAATTACCATATTGTTGGCACGAAGTGAGGTTTCAAAATATACCAGAGAGGTTTCAAGTTCGTGGAGAGAGATAATATCAACGTCTTTTGTGGTTTTGCCGGCATTTGCCTCTACCTCTGTTCTTCTCTTGTCAATAGCACGCAGGTCGTACAGATAAATACGTGTAATACAATACAGCATATGATACACAAAACGCATTTTCTTGCGGGTTGAGAAGTTACGCATTTTAAATCTCAGGTTTCGCTCAAAAAATTCAATTTCCTCACGGCACACTGTAATCACAGCATCCTCGGTGATGATGATACCCATAGGAATAGTGGTGTAGTACTCTTCGTCGTTTCTTTCTTCGGTAATGGGAACGTCCACAAGGATAAGGGTGTAGTCGTCCTCCACCTCAATACGTGAGCTTTCCTCATCGTCAAGTGCGGCAACAACGTCGCTGTAATCAATGTTGTAGTGGTCAACAATCTGCTGGTTTTCTTCAGCGTCAGGCTTAGTAAGTTTTATCCAGACACCCGGTTGAAATTCCTTTACTTCGTTAAGCACACCGTTTTCTGTTCTGTAGATATTCAGCATTTTAACCACCTCATTCCGTATTTTACAAAGCAATATAGTGCTACCCTTTTATTTTACTACATTTTTCAGCAATAATCTATAGTAAATAGTAAATAAAAGTGCTGTGACATAGATTGATTTTTTATAAGATAATTCAAATGTCAGTTTATTTCTATAACGCAAATCTCAGGAGGATTGCCGATTCTGGGAATACCGATACTGTTTCCAAGACCGCTTGTTATTATCATTTCAACGGTGCCTGAATTGAAATATCCCATATCGTATTCAGGTAGAAACTCCTGATTAGGAGCAAATAATCCGCCGACAAACGGCAATCTGATAAGTCCCCCGTGTGTGTGACCGCACAGCATTAAATCAATGTTTTTATCCTTTAATCCCCAAAAATAAGTTTCAGGCTGATGAGATAAAAGAATAGAGTAGTTGTCTTTTTCCTGCTCAATAAAGCTGTCTAAAAAATGCCTTGCAGGGTTGTCATATTCAGGTGCTTCATACTCATAGTATGGATAGTCGCTTAGTCCTCCGATAGTAATTGTTTCACCGTTTTTTGTTGTAAAGCTCACCATTTCATTATCTAAAAAAGTAGTGTTGCTTTCCTTTATTTCATCTATTAATTCATCGTACTGCGGATAGCTTTTTTCGTGGTTGCCAAGTACATAGTAAACAGGGGCAATATCACACAGCTGTGGCAAAAGCCTTGTTACGGCTTTGCGAGTGTCCGCTGTGTCGTTTACCATATCTCCGTCAACAGCAATAAACTCAGGGGATTGTTCTTTTATTAAATTTACCAGGTCGATATTGTTTTCGCCGAACTCCTTGTTGTGCAGGTCGGAAATTAATACAAACTTTACCTTGTTGTTTAACTTGTCGGTTTTTATGTTATAGGTGTTTACGGTTAACACATTTGTACTATACCATATATTAATTCCAAGCAGTATCAACAGCACAGCAACTATACAGGTTAAAGTAATCAGAAATTTTTTCATAGCAATCCTTTAATATCTTTTTATGTTAATTATTATAAATAATTATACCGTATTATTCAATAGTGTTTTT
Organism: uncultured Clostridia bacterium; assembly: GCA_945980035.1. Classification (GTDB taxonomy): domain Bacteria; phylum Bacillota; class Clostridia; order Oscillospirales; family Acutalibacteraceae; genus Ruminococcoides. The sequence continues at coordinate 11,220 of CAMFQG010000048.1, read as the reverse complement.
ATTTGTTTATATAATTCTGATTTAGAATTATATAAACTGTGCAAATTTGTTGTTCACAGAAATGTTAACACTAAATTAAGTAATTATAGCCAATTTTCTAATTTAGAAATAAAACGCTTATGCTGTTATTGACAATGTACATAATATGGTATATAATTAACTAAAGTATATTATAATTTAACAATTTTGGTGTTTGATAGAGGAATTTATGAAAATAAGAAAACTCAATGCAAGGAAAATTCTTCTTGCTGTAGCTGATATCTTCATTATTGCAATAGGTACTGTTATTACTAATCAGTTATTTGCTATCTTTGCCCCTGCCTATTCACAGCCCTTCAGAGGACTGTTGTACATTATGGGTGCAGATGCGGTAATGTGTCTGCTTGTGCAATACGCTATTGGCACATACTCTAAGGCGTGGCGTTACTTTAGATTACGTGACTACGTATCCTGTGGCATAGGTGTTTTTATCGGACAATTTTTGGCAATTGTGCTGTTCTATGCCTTTGGCAAGGATGTGTCAAAATTTTTCTTCTTAATTAATTTTCTGATTATCGTAACGGGAACACTGCTGTTCAGATTGATTTTCAGAAAAGCCTTTTTGGATTTAACCGAAGCAGGAAGCCTTGAGGATACACAAAGAACTCTTATTGTTGGCGCAGGTCACGCGGCTTCTATGATATTGGAAGAGCTTGAGGGTGCAAAATATGACAGCAACAATCCTTGGCGCAACATATTGCCTGTAGCTTTGGTGGATGATGACAGTACAAAAATACACACGAAGATTCACGGAATAAGAGTTTTAGGCTCTACAAATGAAATTGAAGAAATTGTAAAATCCTACGGAATCACCCAAATTCTTATTGCTATTCCTTCCTGTTCCGAAGAGGACAGACGCAGAATTATTGACATTTGTTCAAAGACGGAATGTAAAATCAAGGTTATTCCTTACCTTGGGGATTTGCTCTTTGATGACGACCATTCAAAGCTTATTTCTCAGGTTCAGGACATTAAGATCGAGGATTTGTTAGGCAGAAAGCCTATTAAGTTTGATAATAATAAGATTAAAGAACTGATTGATAATAAGGTTTGCTTAGTTACCGGAGGCGGTGGCTCAATAGGTTCTGAGCTTGTGCGCCAGATTGCAAAATACAACCCCAAGCAGATTATTATTGTTGATATTTACGAAAACAACGCATATGATATTCAGCAGGAGTTGCTCCTTGAATACGGAAGTGAATTAAACCTTGTTACATTAATTTCATCTGTTCGTGATTATGACAAGATGGATTTAATATTCAAGACATACAGACCTAATCTTGTGTTCCACGCAGCGGCTCACAAGCATGTTCCGCTAATGGAAACTGTGCCTGAGGAAGCTGTAAAGAATAACATTTTCGGAACATTTAATGTTGCTACTTTAGCTGAGTTTTATAACGTAGATAAGTTTGTTATGATTTCGACAGACAAGGCTGTTAACCCTACAAATGTAATGGGATGTACAAAGCGTGTTTGTGAAATGATTGTTCAATACAAGGCTCAGCACAGCAGTCATACGGAATTTGTATCCACACGTTTCGGCAATGTACTTGGCTCTAACGGCTCAGTTATTCCGCTGTTCCGCAGACAGATTGAAAGCGGAAAGCCCGTAACGGTTACTCATCCTGATATTATCCGCTACTTTATGACTATTCCCGAGGCTGTGTCCCTTGTGCTTGAAGCAGGAGCTATGGCTAAGGGCGGCGAGATCTTCGTGCTTGATATGGGAGCTCCCGTAAAAATTACTACACTTGCGGAAAACTTAATTCGTATGTACGGCAAGGTTCCATACAAGGATGTTGAAATTAAGTTTACGGGACTTCGCCCGGGTGAAAAGCTTTTTGAGGAGCTTTTGATGAGCGAAGAAGGCTTGAAAGAAACAGAAAATAAAAAGATTTTCATAGGAAATCAGATAGAAATTAACGCTGAGGAGCTTCTTGAAAAGCTTGAAAAAATTCAAGAGTATGCAGAGAAGAACGAAAGCGAGAAAATCATAGAAATGTTGGCGGATATTGTGCCGACGTTTAATCATCAACCAAATAATTAATCATTTATTAATCGGAGGATTTATATAATGTGTGGTATTGTTGGATATGTTGGACCACGTGATTGCAGTGATGTACTTGTAAGTGCCTTACAGAAGCTTGAATACCGTGGTTACGACTCTGCTGGCATTGCAGTTTTCGACGAAAATGACGCTATAACTACAGTGAAAACAGAGGGCAAGCTACAGAATTTAAAGGATAAACTTCAGATTGTGGGGAAACCTAACGGTCATGTAGGCATAGGCCATACAAGATGGGCTACTCACGGAGAGCCATCTGACGTAAATTCCCATCCCCACAGCGGTGCAAGAGTTACAATAGTACATAACGGTATTATTGAAAATTATCAGGAGATAAAAAGCTTTTTAGTAGGCAAGGGCAGAGAATTTCTCTCTGAAACCGATACAGAGGTTGTAGCACAGCTTCTTGACTTTTACTATGACGGTAATCCGATCGCCACTATAGACAAGGTTATGGGTGAGGTTGTAGGTTCCTTTGCCCTCGGAATTATGTTCAAGGATTTTCCCGACAGAGTTTTTGCTGTCCGAAGAGAAAGTCCGTTGATTGTGGGTGTTGCTGACGGTGAGGCTTTTATTGCTTCCGACGTTCCTGCAATTTTACAGTACACAAAGGACTACTACCTATTAGAGCATGACGAGATTGCTACCCTTACAAATGACGGAGTTTCATTTGTAGATAAATATTTAAACCCTATCGAGAAAGAACTGAAAACAGCCGATTGGGATCAGGAGGCTGCCGAAAAAGGCGGTTATCCTCACTTTATGATTAAGGAAATCAACGAACAGCCGGAGGCTATCAGAACTACGATTATGCCAAGAATCAAGGACAATTTACCTAACCTTGAGGAGTGTGGCATTACACTTGAAATGTTAAAGGGTTTTAAGTCTGTTACAATAGTAGCCTGCGGTACTGCTATGCACGCAGGTATGGTAGGAAAGTATGTAATTGAGGACTTGGCAAGAATCCCTGTTAATGTTGATATTGCATCAGAGTTCAGATACAGAAACCCAATCGTTGGTGACGGCGATTTGGTGATTATTATTTCCCAATCAGGAGAAACTGCCGATTCCCTTGCGGCTTTGCGTCTTGCGAAACAAAAGGGTGCAAAAATTCTCGCTATTGTTAATGCAAAGGGAAGCTCAATAGCTCGTGAAGCCGATATGCTTATCTATACCCTTGCAGGTCCTGAAATTGCCGTAGCATCTACAAAGGCATATATAACTCAGATTTCAGTAATGTATCTGTTTGCGTTTGAGCTTGCTTTGGCTAATGAAACCATTTCCGTAGCAGAATGTCAGCAGTTAACAGAGTCATTACAGAAAATGCCTGAGGCAGTAAAGTATGTAATTGATAACACAAATGAGGTTTGCAAAAAGATAGGCTCAAAGCTGATTACCGCAGACAGCCTGTTATATATCGGCAGAGGTCTTGACTATGCTCTGTCAATGGAAGGCTCATTAAAGCTAAAGGAAGTTTCCTATATTCACTCGGAGTCATATGCAGCAGGCGAATTAAAGCACGGTACAATTTCTCTGATTGAAGACGGTATGCCTGTAATTGCCGTAGCAACACAGACAGACTTGATTGAAAAGACAATCTCAAACGTAGTTGAGGTTAAGTCACGTGGAGCTAATGTTATACTTGTATGCACTGAGGCTTGTGAACAAAAGATGAAAGAGGGAATTGCAAACTACAAGGTAGTTATTCCCAACACTCACGAGTTGTTGATGCCCATAACAGCGGTAGTGCCTTTACAGATTCTTGCATATTACACAGCAATTCATAAGGGTAACGACCCTGACCAGCCGCGTAACCTCGCAAAATCCGTAACAGTTGAATAGTTTATTAATTGAAAATTGAAAATGGAAAATGGAAAATTGTGGTCGAGTAGATAGGTTCATATATAAATACACTCCTGTTCCCGACCGAATTTATAGACCGCCTTTGGCGGGAAAAGTATAATCTCCATAATTGTCACGTTGGACATTTTCCAATAATACAAAATAAGGCAGTGATTTTTCACTGCCTCTTTCTTTTTATATTAGATATTATTAGGTTGTAAAGAATGCGTGGAATGCACGGTAAGCCTCATATACGTCAACCTTTGAAATCAACTCAAAAGGTGCGTGCATTGAAAGTACGGGAACGCCTAAGTCAACAACTTCCACGTTCATATTTGCAACGTACTTTGCAATAGTACCGCCGCCGCCAAGGTCAACTCTGCCAAGCTCGCCAGTTTGCCAAAGAATATTGTTTTTCTCAAGCATTGTACGGATTTCGCCCATATATTCGGCAGACGCGTCGGAAGTACCGCCTTTGCCGCCGCTTCCTGTGTATTTAGTGATAATTACACCGTTGTTTATGAAGCTGGAATTTTTCGGCTCGTATGCGCTTGCATATGTTGGGTCAAATGCGGCGTTAACGTCAGCAGAAAGACATTTGCTCAGTGACAATGCTCTGTAGCCCTCAATGCCCTCAGCCTTTGCAAGGTCGTAAATAAAGAATCTCAAAAAGTCGCTCTGCATACCTGTGTTACCGTCAGAGCCTGTTTCCTCTTTGTCGCAAAGATAGGTGATACAGGTGCAATCGGGAACATCTGTGTTGATAGCCGCCATTACAGCAGGATATGCACAAACCTTGTCGTCGTGTCCGTAACCGCCGATTAAACTGCGGTCAAATCCCACATCTCTTGTTTTGTATGCAGGAACAAGGCATAATTCAGCAGATAGAAAATCTCCCTCCACAATACCGTATTTTTGATTGAGAATATTCATTACATTTAATTTAACAAGCTCTGATTCCTCGTCGTCGCAGGGCAGAGGTCTTGAGCCGACCAATACATTGAGATTTTCAGCCTCAATGATTTTGCCCATTTTCTTTTGCGCCTGTTCCTGTGCAAGGTGAGGGAGCAGGTCGGTAATACAGAAACAAGGGTCTTTCTCATCAACACCGATACAAATATCAACCTTTGTGCCGTCAAGCTTAACTACTGTGCCGTGAAGTGCAAGGGGAATAACTGTCCACTGATACTTTTTAATACCGCCGTAATAGTGAGTTTTGAACAGAGCAAGTGAGCTTTCCTCATATAACGGGTTCGGCTTTAAATCAATCCTCGGAGAGTCAATATGGGCAATAGACAGTCTTGTGCCGTTTTTTACTCCGTTTTTTCCTATAACCGCCAGAGCGATAGCCTTGTCGCGATTAATGTAGTAAATTCTGTCCCCGGCTTGATACTGCTTGTCCTGTTCAAACTCAACGAAACCGTTTTCCTTTGCAAGCTTAAGGGTGTATTTTACAGCCTCGCGTTCAACAGGGGAGTTGTCCAAAAACTCCTTGTATCCTTCGCAAAATTCATCAGCCTTGGCAATTTCCTCTTGAGTAAGAGTAGAAATGCCTTTTTTACTTTTCATAAGAATTTGCTCTTTTAATTCTTTTGCATTGTTTTCCATTTTCAATTCCTCCGTATCTATCATTTTTCACTGAAATACAGTTTTTTATACATTTTCTTGGCGTTCATAACCTTTTTTACATATTGCTCGGTTTCTTCGTATGGAATTTTATCAAGATTCTTTCCGTCGGAGCTGTAGTTTGGGTCCTTTAGCCAATCTCCGACTACAAACCCTGCATTATATGCAGCAACTGCAGTTTTTTCACTGCCGTAGTAGTCGCAAAAGTATCTCAACAAATAGCATCCATAGTCAATATTAATGTCAGGATTGCTAAGCTGTGAAATATCTAATTTTTCATTTCTTAACCCTTGAAGCCACTCAAAGGATTCAGGCATAAGCTGCATAAGTCCAACTGCCCCTACGTGACTTTCGGCATCAGGGTCAAAGTGAGATTCAGTTCTGATTACCGCATATATAAGCGATTTGTCAAGGTCGTATGTTTCTGAGGCTTTGTCAACCTGTTGTTGGTACTTTATGGGATAGAGAGTGTCACCTACCATATCCTGTACACAACCTAAATTTATGATTATTACATACAAGGCGATTACAGCGATTGCAATAGAAGAAAAAATCAGTAATACGTTTTTTACAAAGCTATGTTTTTTCTTTTTTGCATATCGTGACATAATTGCCTCCTATATTTGGCTTAATATTTTAAGTGTAGCTTCTTCAAGGGCTTGTAAATCGGTGTTGTTCTCTATTATGTAATCGCAGTTTTCAGCAAAGAAAGAATCGGAGTATTGACAATTAATTCTCTTTTCTGCTGTTTCTTTGCTGATATTATCTCTGTTTATTATCCGCTTTATGCGTATATCCCTGTGTGCAGTGACGGCGACGGTTACATCGCATACAGCGTTAAGGTGACTTTCAAAAAGCTGTGGTGCGTCAAAGATTATTTTATCACTGTTTCTGCCGATTTTTTCAAGCTCCTCAATAAACAAAGCGGAAATAAACGGATGGGTGATACTGTTTAAAAGCTGAGTGCTTTCCGTGCTTTTAAAAGCTCTTGATGCAAGCAGACTTCTGTTAAGCACATTGTTTTCCAAAATATCGTCGCCGAAATAACAGCATAAGGATTTTAACACAATGGGATTTTCCATAATTTTTCGTGCAAGAAAATCTGCGTCAACAGAAACGTAGCCTTGACTTTCAAAAATCCTTCGTACCTGTCCCTTGCCTGCGCCTGTTGTGCCTGTAAGTCCTATTAATTTATACTTCCTCAAGGTCTATCACCTCAAATCCCGCAGCTCTTATAAGACGATTATATACCGCCATTCCAAGTCCTCTCGGTTCAGGACAACGTGCATACACTATGTCAATTCGTGATTCCTTGTCAATTTTTCTAAGGGAGCTGAAAAGCTTATGAGCCTGAGTTTCATAGTCGTTTTTGTCGCCCATAGAAAAAGTTGTGGTATTTAGTCCGATAATATCGCTGTCATAGCAAAGTGCCGCAACATTGTAATCGGCGTGACTGTTTACATATTCTCGGTAGGCATTGTCACTGCCTCTCAGCAGGATTACTCTTGACTTTGGAGCATAGTGTTTGTATTTCATTCCCGGAGAAGATACAACGGCACCGCTTTCAATTTGGTTTAGGACAGCTTCGTCAACTTCGATTTCGCCGATAACCTCTTTCATTTCCTCTAAAGTAATTCCGCCTGGCCTTAACAGCTTTGGAACAGGGGTAGCTAATGTAATAACAGTGCTTTCAAGCCCTACTCTGCATCTGCCACCGTCTAAAACAGCATCAATCTTTCCGTTTAAGTCGTTAAACACGTGCTTTGCGGTTGTGGGACTTGGAGAGCCGGAAAGGTTTGCCGACGGTGCGGCTAAAGGAGTGTTTGCCACCTCAATAATTCTGCGGGCAATTTGATGCTCGGGAAAGCGTATAGCCACAGTATCAAGCCCTGCACTAACCTCATTGGGAATACAGTCGCCCTTTGGCATAATAATAGTCAAGGGACCGGGCCAAAAGCTTTCCGCAAGGAGCTTTGCTTTTTTAGGAAATTCTTTTACAAGTCCGAACTTGTTTATATCCTTAATATCTTTAATGTGGACGATTAACGGGTTATCCATAGGACGTCCCTTGGCTTCAAAGATTTTTGCAACTGCATTACCGTTCAGTGCGTCTGCCGCAAGTCCGTAAACGGTTTCGGTAGGAATACCTACCAACCCGCCATTTGCTAAAATCTCCCCTGCTTTTTCAATGTCCTGTTGTGAGTCCTGTAATAAAAGTGTATTCATAAAATCAATTTTCCATACTTTGCTTAAGTTTTTCTGCTCGGTCAGCGGTAATCAAAGCATCAATTACTTCCTCTAAATCACCGTTGAGAATATCCTCCAACTTGTATAAGGTCAGTCCGATTCTGTGGTCGGTTAATCTGCCCTGTGGGTAGTTGTAGGTTCTGATGCGTTCGGAACGGTCCCCGCTTCCTACCTGACTTTTACGTTTTGCGGAGATTGCGTTGTCCTGTGCCTCCTGCTTTTGCTGTAAAAGTCGGCTTTTTAGAACTTTTAAAGCCTTGTCCTTGTTCTTGTATTGGCTTCGCTCATCCTGACATTCAACAACCATTCCTGTAGGCAAATGAGTAATACGGATAGCACTTGATGTTTTGTTGATATGCTGACCGCCTGCACCACTGCTTCGGAATGTATCTATTTTTAAATCCTTTGGATCGATTTCAAGCTCAACCTCATCAGCCTCAGGTAACACCGCAACAGTAGTGGTAGAGGTGTGAATACGTCCCTGACTTTCGGTTTCGGGAACTCGCTGAACCCTGTGAACACCGCTTTCGTATTTAAAGCGACTGTATGCGCCCTCACCGTTAATCATAAATGAAATTTCCTTGTATCCCCCAAGCTCGGTTTCATTTGCGTTTATAATTTCGGTTTTAAAGCCCTTTGACTCGGCGTACATTGAGTACATTCTATACAAAACAGCGGAAAACAGAGCGGATTCCTCACCGCCTGCACCTCCTCTGATTTCAACGATTACGTTTCTTTCGTCGTTAGGGTCCTTAGGTAAAAGCAGAATTTTCAGCTCGTCTGATAATACCTCAATATTCTTTTTGTTTTCGTCCAGCTCCATTTGTGCAAGAGCCTTTAACTCTCCGTCAGCAGAGGAGTCCTCTAAGATTTCCAAACTGTCAGCCACCGTTTGCTGTGCAGTTTTGTATTCTCGGTACTTTAATACAACAGGCTCCAGCTCACGGATTTCTTTCATAATCTTCTGAAATTCCTCTACATCTGCCGCAACGGAGGGTTCATATATTTTTTTGTTCAGCTCGCTGTATCTCTTATCAAAAATTTCTATTTTTTCAAACATATCAATCTAAAACCTTTTTAATATTTTTTTCTACCTTTTTACGGGGAACCATAACCTGATGACCACAGCCCTCGCATTGGATTTTAAAGTCCATACCGATTCTGAGCAAGGTGAAATTTTTACAGCCACAGGGATGAGGCTTTTTCATTTCTATTCTGTCTCCTACATTCAGGTTCATAGCTTTGGCTCCTTGTAAAATACTTATCATTTAATTATACATTTATTTTCCGAAAATATCAACATTTCACTGCTTAAAGATTATGTTGTTGTTTTCTAAACAATCCTTTAGCTCAGTAACGATACTTTTAAGTACATTTTCTAAGTTTTCGGTGTTTGTGAACATATCCCTGAATAAGTGTTCAAGATTGCTTTCAAAATTTTTCGGCAAAAGCCTGCAATCCCTCTTGCACAGCTGAATAAGTCGCTTTTCTCCCGGATGAGTAAGCTTGTTCATAGCAAAGATAATGTCAAAATATGATTCTAAAAAAGCTGATACTCTGTGATTAACGCTTACTAAATCATTTCTGCCTACAGCCTTTTTTATCTGCATATCATAGGCAGGCATAGAATTGCTTAACAGCTTCATATTGCGAAGGATAATACTTTGCTGTAGCTTTTGGGGATAATCTATATTGAATCTATCCTTTGCTTTTTTAAGCCTTTGATTTTCGTCATAAATAATTTTGCAGGTTTTCAGATTGTGCCACATACAGGTTGTATAGCCGTTTCTGCCGTTACATTCCTCAACAACAGAGGCAACGTCATTGCAAAAATCATCAAGATTTCTGTAGAGAATATCAATGTCAATGCCGTCATTTAAAGTGCAGTTATCCTCGTACTCCCAGAAGTGATTGCCTATTTCCATATATTTGCAATACCTTTCAAGGATACCCTTTCTTGTGTTCTCAGGGATATGGTCGGTACAGTACAGATATACGTCATAGTCGGATTTTTCATCGAAAGCCGTACCTGCACGTGAGCCTCCTAAAGCGATTGCCTCTACCTGAGGTAAATTCGATAATTCCGAAAATAGCTTGTTAACCATAATTTACACCACCAAATATTCTTCTAATTTCTTATACATCAGCTCGTCAACAGTAGCCTCAATAAGGATGCCCTGCTCTGTGTATTCTTCTGAAATAAGCGTAGCTTTTGTTCTGATTTCACTTGATAATCCAGCCTGTGAAAAGGGTATCAGAAGCTTAACCTTTTTAATTCTGACAGGAAGATTATCGTCAATAGCCTGTAAAAGCTCGTGGATTCCCGTACCCTTTTTCGCACTGATAAATACAGAGTTAGGAACATTGGGAGCATAGGAAATATCGGGAAGCTTGTCACATTTATTAAGTACGTTGATAATGGGCGTATCCTTGCAGCCTAATTCAGCCAGCAGATTTTTAGTAACCTCCATATGCTCGCTTGCTTCCTCAGAGCTTGCGTCACATACGTTTAAGATAATATCGGAGTAGGCTGCTTCCTCAAGGGTAGATTTAAAAGCCTCTACAAGTCCGTGAGGCAAACGTCTGACTAGTCCTACTGTGTCAATAAGCATAACAGTAACACCGCTTGGAAGCTTTAAGCTCCTTGAAGTAGGGTCCAAAGTAGCGAACAGCTTGTCCTGTGCAAGGACGCCTGCGTCTGTCAAAAAGTTCATCAGCGTGCTTTTTCCTGCGTTTGTATAGCCTACGATTGCTACAGTGATTACACCGTCTTTTTCTCTGCGATCCCTGAGCCTTTTTCTGTGCTTTTCAATGTCAGCTAACTGTTCTTTCAATGTTTCCATTTTTCTGTGAATGTGTCGTCGGTCGGTTTCTAACTTTGTTTCACCGGGACCTCTTGTGCCTATACCGCCGCCCAAACGTGACATTTCAACACCTTTACCCGTTAAACGAGGTAACAGGTATTTCAACTGTGCCAGCTCAACCTGTAGCTTACCCTCTCTTGACTTTGCACGTAAAGCGAATATGTCAAGGATGAGGGTTGTCCTGTCAATAGTTCTTACGTCGGTTGCTTTCTCCAAGGTTTTTATTTGCGTAGGGGAAAGCTCGCTGTCGCATACAATCAAGTCAATCTCATACTGACTGCATATTTCTGTTATTTCCTCTAACTTACCTGTGCCTACAAAAGTAGCTGTTTCAGGTCTGTTAAGCTTTTGCAGAACAGTCATAACAGGCTCGGCGCCTGCACTTTTTACAAGCTCACACAATTCCTCAAGACTTGACTCAGCGTCGAATTTTCCGCAATCCACCGTCACAAGCAAAGCACGGGTTATCTTTTCTTCTGTTTCTATTAAAGTCATAATTACCTCATAAAAAATATAAAAATATTAATTGATATATTT
>CAMFQG010000047.1 GCA_945980035.1 uncultured Clostridia bacterium | reverse complement strand
GCGTCAGATGTGTATAAGAGACAGGTATATACTTGATTGTAGAGCAAGCTCCTCAAAGGTTTTTCCGGATAACAGGCTTGTCATATACATAAATCCGTATGAAATAATTGTGTTTATTAAAAATGCAACAAAGGGCATAACTATTTTAATAATTCTGTTGCCCTTTAAGCACAGCAATACATATAATTCTAATATAATAATATCTACTATAGAATCAAAGAAATTAAAAAATGGCGGAGTAAAGGTGAAATATGTTAATACAATGAAAAATAAAATAATAAAGGCAGTAAACAATATTATGTTTTTTCTCTTGTCATACTTCTTTTCAAAGAACAAATACAGAAAACCAAAATATAAAAAGCACTGAAACAGATTTACTCCTAATTCAAAAACATAATCATACATACTTGTCACCTAACCATTTAAAATATTCTTCTCTAACATTTTTAAACTTTTTGCTGATTGGCACATATTTATTGTCTTGAAGCTCTATTTTATCCGAGGATATACTAATTACAAATTCATTATTCACAACATAACCTATGTGTGAACGTAAAAATCCAAAATCCTTGAGTTTTTCGTATTCTTGGTCTATGTTACTTCTCACAGAATATTCTTGATTTTTCATATGGTAAACAACATAATTTTTCTGCTTTTCAAGATAGATAATATCATTTACGTTTACTACTATGTCATTCCTGCTTGAACGAATTGTTATCGTATTATTCCCGGATTGTATTTTGTTGTTTACCTTGATGATACAATTTGCTAAATCTTCTTCCAAATCTGTTTTTCTGATAAATGAATAGGGGTAGCTCTTTAGTGCTTTAAACACAAGGTTATCACGTCCGGTAACAAAAACAATATACGGAATATCATCACCGGACTTCTTTTGGTTCAAGCTTTCCGCAACAGATATTCCATCAATCAAAGGCATTTCTATATCGAGAAAAATCAAATGGTACTTTTCATACTTTTCTATCAGCGATAATCCGTCATTAAAACAATCTATACGGAAGTCAATATGATTTTTCAAACAAATTTCTTTAATAAATAAATTCAGTTTTTCCAAAAATTCTTTGTCGTCATCACATATTGCAATTCTTAACATAATATCACCTACATAACTGTTTAGTCATATTATATACACTCAATCAGACTAAATCAATAGAAATTTATTTTGCAAAATTTAACGTGCTTAATGCTGTTATGGGATATTTTTGTCGGAGGGATTGTGAGCAGTGAATTTTACTTTTCTGCTGTGATAAAGGTTCATTTTTACAATCCCTCAGTCACTTCGTGACAGCTCCCTTTACACAAAGGAGCCTTTGCTTACCAAAAAAATTAATATAAATTCCAATAATTTTCGCCGTAGGCGGACTATAGATTCGGTCGGGAAAGGAAGTTAACTCATTTATGAATTTTTCTACTCGTCCACAATTTTCCATTTTCCATTATCAATTATCCATTAAAAAAGGCTCCCTTTCGGGAGCCTTGAAAATTTTTATCAGTTTGTGATAGTCTGCTCTGTTTCCTTATCAAATACGTGGATTCTGTTAAGGTCAAAAGCAATCTTAATGTTGTCGCCCGGCTTAGCCTTTGAAGCAGGATCAACACGAGCAGTAATAGGAGCACCGCTGATATTTAGGTATAGATAAATTTCAGCACCCATAAGCTCTGTAACGTCAACATTAGCCTCAAGAATTGCGTCAGATGTGCATTTCTCTAAGAATTCAGGCTCATCGTGAACATGTTCAGGACGAATACCGAATACAACCTCTTTGCCAACGTATGGCTCCAAAGCCTTAGCCTTTGAGTCAGGCAGAGTGATTGTGTATTTGTCAAAGTTCAAAGCGACACCGTTTGCGCTCTTAACAACTGTAGCGTCAACAAAGTTCATCTGAGGTGAACCGATAAATCCAGCAACGAACTCGTTACAAGGCATATCGTAAAGATTCTGAGGAGTATCAACCTGCTGAATGAAGCCGTCCTTCATAACAACAATACGAGTACCCATTGTCATAGCCTCAGTCTGGTCATGAGTTACGTAAATGAATGTTGTACCCAATCTCTGATAAAGCTTAGAAATCTCTGTACGCATCTGAGCTCTTAATTTTGCGTCAAGGTTTGAGAGAGGCTCGTCAAGCAAGAATACCTTAGGATCACGAACGATAGCACGACCTAAAGCAACACGCTGACGCTGACCGCCTGATAAAGCCTTTGGCTTTCTGTCAAGGTACTGTTCAATACCAAGAATACGAGCAGCCTCTTCAACTCTTCTCTTAATTTCTTCCTTTGGTGTTTTTCTTAGTTTAAGACCGAATGCCATATTGTCATAAACTGACATATGAGGATACAGAGCATAGTTCTGGAAAACCATTGCGATATCTCTGTCCTTAGGAGCTACGTCATTAGCCAGCTTGTCGCCGATGTAAAGCTCACCCTTAGAAATATCCTCAAGACCTGCAATCATACGAAGTGTTGTTGACTTACCGCAACCGGAAGGACCAACAAGAATGATAAATTCTTTATCGTCGATTTCGAGGTTAAAGTCTGTAACAGCAGTAACACCGCCGTCATAAATTTTGTAAACGTGTCTTAATGATACATTAGCCATACATATTCCTCCAAAACAATATTGTAATACAGATAATTTTTCATTACGTTAATATTTTATCACTATACTTTTGATTTTACTATTTGTAAAGTGACTAAAGTTTTAGTTATGTTTTTATACAAAATAGAAATGACGTAAAAAACAACAAAACATTTTTGTGCTATTTGACAACAAAAATTGCAAATTTCTCAGTTTTTGATAACTCTCGGCACTTTCCTATGGGCAAATTGCTGTCTAAATTCAGATTTCCAATGGAAATTCGTTTCAAAAATGTAACATTTAACCTGCAAACATTAAACATTTTTTTAATTTGGTGGAATTTACCTTCGCAAATTTCCACATAGCCGCTGTTTTTATCTATGATTTCAAGCCTTGCAGGCAGGCATTTTGTGCCATCTCTGAATATTATTCCCTGTTCAAAGGCTTTTACGGTATCCTCTGTGATTTCCCCGTCTGTTTCTACATAGTATCTTTTTGTGACGTGCTTTTTGGGAGCAAGCATTCTGTGGGCAAAATCACCGTCATCTGTGATAATCAGCAGTCCCTCTGTGTCCTTATCAAGCCTGCCGGCAGGAAACAAGCCCCGTCTTTGCAAGTCGGGCGGTAACAGCTCCATAACCGTTTTGGATTTTTTGTCCTCTGTAGCACACACATATCCCTGTGGCTTGTTCATCATTATATAAAGGTGCTCCTTAAAATTCAACGCTTGTCCCGAAACGGCAATCACACTTTCACTTGGATCAACCTTCATATCCACCTTAGTAACAAGCTCTCCGTCAACGGTAACTGCCTTTGATTTTATTAATTTATGAACCTCTTTACGTGAGCCGAAATTTTGCTTCACCAATATTTTATCAATTCTATCCATTTATTTTCCTTTATTCAAAGCCTTGTATTTATCACCGTATAAACCTGTGGAAATATGTCCGCCGATTACGTGACCTCTGTATATTAAAAGCGTTGCGTACAGGTTATTCTTGGTTTCATACACAACCTTGTCAACGGTTTTTCCTTTATACAAGGCAAGATTTAAACCGACTTTATCCTGTAGCTTGTTGTAATTTTCATACACTGGGTTAAATTCAGAGGGAATTGTAACTTTCTGTGTAACTTCGCTGTTTTTCAAAGCCTTTATTCCAAATTGCTCTAAAAAATCAATCCGTTCCTTTGTGTTTCCTGCATCGGTACTGTATTTTCCTATGCCCTCACAATAGCCTTGACTCTGCAAAACCTCTCTATGCTCACCGAAAAAAACTGTGCAGAATATCACAAAAAACAAAGCAAAGCTCAGCAAAAGGCATATTCTTTTCCAGTGGGGCTTATTTGCGTGGGCAAGTATAGTCATAAAATCACCTGTTAAGTATATGCAGGTATTTTAGACTTTATTATAACAGCTTCAGCAAATCCTCAGGCTTTTCCGCCCAAGCAACGGGCTTGTACTTTTCCATAGTTTCAACAGTTCCGTAGCCGTAGTTACAGGCGATAAAATCCACACCGCACTCCATAGCGCCCTTTGCGTCATACCAAGTGTCGCCCAGCATTACTGCTTTTCCGAAGTCCTCTTTAGAACCGCCTAACTTTTCCACAGCATATGGGATTAAGTCCTTTTTATCTTTTCTTGTGCTTTCTCTGTTTGAACCGCAGATTTCGTCAAAGTATTCATACAGGTTAATGTCTTTCATAACCTGAACAGCGGTTTCCTCAAGCTTTGACGAACATACTGCGATTTTTACATCTTTCTGTCTAATCTTTTTTAAAACTTCTTCAATGCCCTCATAAGGCTTGTTCATAAATCTACCCTCTTGTGAATAATGGAGCTTATACAGTTCATAGCCTTTATCGCAAAGCTCCCGGGGAACATTACAAAGATTACGCAGGGTATCAAGGAGCGGAGGTCCTATGTATTTTGTATAGTCGGATAAATCTATCCCCTCTACTCCCAAGTCCTTTAATGCACTTTCCAAGCTCTGTCTTATTCCCAATGCACTTTCTGCGATTGTACCGTCAAGGTCAAATAAAATATATTTATACTTCATCAAATTTACTGTCCGCCTTTTTCTGAAATTTGTCAGCCTTTACGCTGACTCTTGTGTGAGTACCCTTTGAAATTACTCCGCCCTTATCCCAAGCCTCAACCCGGAATTTGAATGTCCTGCCGTCGCTTTCAACAACAGTTGCCTTTGCAAAGACTGTTGCATTAAAAGGCGTCGGGCTTGTGTGGTCGATAGAAATTCCTGTGCCTACGGTTGTAATACCCTCATCTAAATACTTTGCCGCAAGCTTTGCTGAGGCATTTTCCATAAGAGCAACTACCATAGGTGTTGCAAAAACACGCAAATCTCCGCTGCCCACATTAACTGCAAGCTTGTCCTCTGTTACAACTGTTTCCACAGTCAAGCTTTGTCCTATAATTGATTCCATAAATTTACCTCCCATATTGTGATATTTGACAGATTGTGCTATACTCAATCTATATTAACAATTTTTTTAAAAAACTGCAAGGTGAAGTTACTTGAAAAATAAAAACAGAATATATTTATTAGACGAATTGCGGGGACTTTGTATCATATTAATGGTGGCCTACCACTTTTTCTATTCCGCAGGAATGATGTATCACTACGATTGGGCGGTAAATATTTTTAAAGTGTTGATGCCATGGCAACCGATTTTACCGATTTCCTTTATTTTGCTGTCGGGCATTTCCTGTAATTTAAGCAGGAGCAACCTTAAAAGAGGGTTGTTGCTGTTAGGGGTTGCAGTTGCAATTACCTTGCTTACATACTTCTTTATGCCTGAACAGGTAATATGGTTCGGCATTATCCACCTTATAGCCTTTGCAATTCTTATCTGTACTCCACTTAAAAAGCTTATAACAAAAATTCCATTTGTTTTGGGATTCATAATCTTCAGCGGTCTGTTTTTGGCAACATATAACATACAGGCAGGTTACATAGGCTTTATGCCGGACTTTGCAATCAAACTGCCTGACATTTTGTATTCAACAGATTACACAATGATGTTTGGATTTTATTCACCGAGCTTTTATTCGGCAGATTATTTTCCGCTTATTCCTTGGTTATTCCTGTTTATGGCAGGTATTTGTCTTGGCAAGAAAATTCATAAACTGCCAAAAATTTTAAAGAAAAGACACATAAGACCTCTTGCATTTGTAGGCAGACACACTTTGGTTATATATATTGCCCACCAGCCGATTATTCTCGGCATACTGTATGCAGTCCAGCATTTTATAAAATAGCACAACAACATCATATTTATAAAGAAGAAAATACTTTCCAAAGCACATAAATGTTGTGTATTGGAAAGTATTGTGTTATAATAATCCCTGTTAAAAAAAGATTTTGTTAGGAGATATAGATATGAAATTAGGTATAGTTATTTACCGACCTGTTTCATATATCTCCGCATAAATGCTTGTATATTTATATACACTTTAAACAGGGATTTTCTTTAGATTTCTTGCGTTATGTATACTCGTATAAATTTATATGTCTCACGCAAAAATGGCACTCGTTGTGGCACTCGATAAAATAACAAAACACAAACAAAACAAGAAGTCCTATATAGCCAAATTTCATATTCACACAAAATAACGGCACAGAATAATCTGTGCCGTTTTATAGTGTTAATCAGAAAGAATCAACACCCGTTAAGTTATTAAAAGCAATCCAAAATCATACTAAAACATAAACTCATAGAACTGTTTTAGAAAATAGTCAACCATAACATTGATGTATTAACTTGCAACCATTTTACTAGAAAAATATTTTTCAATATCTTTGAGTAGTTCTGGACGTATATTGGATTTGTCTAGCATATTATCGCTTATTACTTCGTCTATATAATTCTTGACTTCAGGTTTTTCTAGTTTTCGGGTTAGGCAGGTTTGTTCAGATATTTCCTTGAACAATTCTAGAATGTTTCCTATTTTTCGGTATGTAAGGTTACAAAAATCAACATGTAATTTTTCATGATCTTTATAACCTGTATTACCTGCGACCTTGTCATCAATATCTATTTCATATTTTTTTATTAATTGGTCATTTACAATGATAAACTGAGAAGCTTCAATAGATGTTGTAGACAACAGAATTGCTTTAATAGTATCCTTAGTATTCTCTAGATTTGTACATTTCCAAAACGATAAAGTGTTATTAGTTGTAGATAATTCCTGTTTTAGAATATCTGCCCCAATATCATGGATATTATCAGTGTTTTTTATTTTTGATAGAGTAGTTCTTTTTGATAATTTCCTTATATAGTACATTATTTGTTACCCTTTAAGTATGCAATTACCTCTTTTACATATTCAATTAGCCATTTTGAAGAGAAATCTATACTTTCTAACATCGGCAATAAACTAATATCAGACCAATTTTCAATAAGCAAAGTTGCATATTCTTGTACAGTCTCACTTTTATGATTTAATAAACCTGCTAACATAGCAGGCCCCCAAGGATTAACTTCGCTTAAATCAAATCTACAAAGGCAATCGCATATTCCAGCTAGAATAAGTGGTTCATCGAAATGCTTTATATATATTTTTTGCAACACTTCTCCTAAAATAGCCATAGTATAATTTTGTTCAATATCAATAATTCTTCTTTCCGCTAAAGACATTTCACAACTATCTAATGTGTATTCTCGCAAGTCTTTATATAATACGGAAACTAACTTGTTGACTATTTGACCTTTATAGATATCATTTTTTTCCAGATACTCCTTAAGTTGTTTACTGTTTTGATATATAAAAAGAGGATGTACTATTTCAGACGAAAATGCTTCTTTGGTCTTCTTTTGATTAATAATTTGATTCTCATCAATAATGTTATTGATTACTTTTACTGCTGTATTATCAGATGATGTAATTTTATCAGCAAAATCCGCATAATAAATATAATTTTGATGTTTATCAATTAATATATCATTCATTATCTAACACCACAAATTCATTTAAAATTTGCTCAATATAAGGTGTAGTACCTTCAATAAATGGTAGTATATCGCTTGAAGAAAATCGATATCCCTTGTTTTCCGCCAAAGTATTGATATCCAGATGGCAAATAACGATTTTAGAATTATCCGAGTGATCCATACCAGCTTGTAGCTTTGTATTCACATTTGTCTTTTCCAACATATCATTTATTTTGATATCTATTCTGCTATTAGCATTCGTTGACCAATCGCTTAATTGATTTTCTTGATAAAACTTGAACACAGAGACCATAGATGCACCTAATTTAGAGTCAAAAATATTTTCAGGTAATCTATTGCTTAATTGTCTTATGTTTATTGCTAGTCTATTTCCATAAATACGAAATGTTTCTACAATAGTTGATAAAACTGTCTGACAAAAAGATAAAGATTCTTTCAAATTAGGTTGTTTCGAGTGATCAAAGTTTATAATACAATCAATTCTATCATCTGTACAAGTTATTCTACTACTATTCGATATAGTTGAAAAAGCTACATTGGATACAGTGTTAACTTTTCCGCTAGATAAATCAATATTTTGAACATTAATAATATTAGGTAAATATTCATATTCCCCAAGTGCATTGAGTTTTGTCATTAAGTTGGAAATATTATTAGGTGTAGGTTCAATTCTATTGTTGATAAAAATCGAAACTTCGACACTCATTAGTAATCCCATAAAATCAATCCTTTATTAGTATTTGAGTGAGCAAAAAACATATTTTATACTTAGATTTCCAAACTCACTATATAAATATTGTAACATAAAATCAATTATGATACAACACAAAAATGAAGTATCTTTGTATTTATAGTTATTAATATATTATTACAGTTTTCTTAGTTTTCTACGTGTTCAGATGTATCCATATTTTTTAAAGCATACTCACAAGCCTGTATAACAAAGCTTGAAAAAGTTACATCTTGGTTTGTTATTACAGCTTCTATTTCTTCGATAAGTGGAAGCGGAAATCTGATTGTTTTATTCTCTGATTCTTTTCTGTTTGGTTTTAATTGAAATGCCATTTGAACACCTCCTATAATACTATTATATTTCATAACAGAAGAATAATAAGCATTGATAAATGCACATATAATTTGCATTGCAAAATATCTTGCAAGAACAAAATAAATGGTATATAATATCAGTTAATAAGGGTTAGTGTCGAACAAGTAGACACAAGCCAAAATAAACCAAACAGAAAAAGCCAAAGGAGAATTGAAATGAGAAAAAGAATAGCATCAATTACAGTCATTATGGTATGCGTCCTTATGCTTCTTACAGGTTGTTCAGGTAAGATAAGCAAAGAAACAGTAAGACAGGACATTGAGCCTATTGTGAGCGAAATTTTATCAAGCGACCAAACAATAGACGATATTGAAATCTTGGAATACAAGACTGATGGAAATAAAGACACTTCTATAGCAATCAAAGTTATGTCAAGTGATGATGTAGCTGAGTATACAGACTACTTTATGGCTACATATCTTTATTCAGCAGACAAAGAGTATGTTTTCAATACCGCTTTTCAGGTAGATAAAGACAAGTCCACAATTACTCCGATTAAAGGTGTAAATCAGGATATTATTACTTCATCACTGAAAGACACATCTATTGGTGTAAATGAGGAAACTTGGTACTTAAACGATGTAACAGACGTAACAATAGAAAGTCAGGATACAAACCTTAAAGAAAAGACAGACACCGTTACAGTTTCTTTGACAGTAAATGATAAAGTACAACAAGCAAAAGGCAAGTTGAAACTTGAATACGAATTTACAAACAAGTGGGAATTATCCAATGTTTCACAGGACGGAGAGTTTACTGTTTCTGATAAACCTGAGTGTGCTTTAGAAATAACAGATGAAGATTTATTAGCTGAGTTGGTAAAAAACGAAGCAACTATATGTGCCGACACTTCTAATAGTCAGACTTTGACTATGACAGAAGCTGAGATTTCAGATTTTGAGGTATACAAAGAAAGCGTTGAAGCTAGAGGTTCAATAAAAAGATACTTCTGCAAAGCAACATTAACAAAACCAAATGCCAAGATTTCTCTTGACGCTCAGATTATGTATGATTACGAGGGCAGTTGGTTGCTTCAACCTTTTGTCATCACCGCCAAAGTAGAATCAGTAGACATTGAGGGCAAATGGAACGGAACTTATACTGGAACTCCTTACAGCGGAAAGGCTTCTCTTGACATCGAAGAAGTCACAGAAGACGGAAAGGTTAAAGGTGTTTACAGCTATACACCTGACACAATTACAAAGAACAGCCAAGCAGGAAGCTACAAGGTATCAGGCACTATTGATATGACAAGCCTTACAATGAAATTAGAAGCAGGAGATTGGGTAGTTAAAGATTCAAGTGCTCTTTCTGTTACCAAAATTGATATAACTGCTGTTATGGATTTAGAAAATGCAGAAATCAAGGGATTAGGACAGGAAACTTCTCCGTTTGTTGTAAAAAAATAAAGATATAAAACAGGAGCTAACAAACTATTATGAATAAAGGTAAAAAAGTAGCCATAATCGTAGGTGTGGTTTTAGCTATAGTCATATTGCTATTGTCATTGTCTATCGTCTTTTTCAGCGGAAAAGATAATGGCAATAACGACAACAAAAACAATTACAGCGACAATGTAAAAATCAAAGATAATGTAAATATAATTACATCTGAAACAGATATTGATTTTCAACCGAAAAATGTTACGGAAAATTCAATATCTTTTACCAGTAATCCTAAATATAAAACTGGTGATATTATAGTTGCTGGCATAATCGACTCTGCCCCGAATGGTTTCATTCGCAGGGTAACTGATGTAACGAAATCAAATGGTGTTTATGAATATAAAACAGAATACGCTGTTTTAACAGATGTATTCGAGGAAGCCCATATTATAAAAACATTCGTTGTAACTGATGAAGAAGTCAAAAATATGGGCGATATTGATAACGGCGTTATGACATTAAGTTTATCTACTGCCACCAACGACCCAGTTATTCAATCACTTGCATACACCAACAATTCTAATTTGAATGTTAATAAAACTTCTGCTGTAAAAATCAAGCCGAGCGAAAACGGTTTAGGTGTTATGATAGAGCTTGACGACAAAATGGGAGAAAGTTTGCAAGTTAATGGACAAGTAGAAGTTGCCACCTATTTTGAACTGAAAATTGATATTGAAAACGGAGAAGTAGATTTTGGAATGGCAGTTCATACTGATACAAGTGGTGAATTGTTTGTAGGGCTCAAAGAAGAACTGTTTGATAAAAACGATAAAGACAATTTTAATGGTGAATACGAAAAGGAAATTATAAGCAAGTCATTGCCAAATATTCAATTTTCCATAGGACCTGTACCAGTTGTTATCACAAATGATTTTGAATTGTCTGCTGAAGTTTCTGCACAGTTAGAAGGTCAGATAGGTACAACAGTAGGTGTAAACGCTGAACGAGTATCAGGATTTGAATACAGTAGTAAAACCGGAGAAATTGTTGAAATCAATGAAAAGAATTATCTCTCTGATGGTATTGAATGGAAAACAGAAGCAAAAGCATCAGGCGAGTTCGAAGCAGATATTTATGCCCACTTGGTAACAAAGCTATACGTAAGCACAGGAACAGATTTATCTGTCGGTATTGCAGGTGATGTTGAGGGTGAGCTTGCTTTAGGTATTGACGAAAAATCTAAACCAACATTGTATGGCAAGTTAGCGTTAAGTGTAGGTCCAAAAGCAAGCGGTAAAATAGTCGTTACTGTTCCAGTTGTTGATTATGATTTAGTGGAAGCAGAAATATTTAAAGTTACCCTCCCTGCTTTTTGGGAGAAAGAATGGGAAGTTGCTAACCCAACACCCCTATCAACGCAAAGTACATATATAACCAAGTTTGGGCAAACTAATGCTATCACATATCCTTCGTTTTTATTTGATTATTCTAATAATTGGACTATAACAAATGAAGAAGTAACTCCTACAAGTGAGCTTGTAACTTTAGAAAATGACAATGGTTCGAGAATTGATTTTTTACATATTAGCGACAAAAATATTGGTGGCGGTAGCAACACCAATATGGCAAAAGTTAAAGTATCTAAAATAGCTGATTCACAATTCGTACCGTCTTATGTTCAGAGTACCGACTATTCAGACCTAGGAGAGTTTATGGTCGCTGAGCTCAAAACAATAGGTATACTAGATATGAGAACAGACTCTGATTATAGAAAAGTTGACGAAAATGCTATGTCCTATGCTGTATTACCGAAAATCGAAGAAGGTATAAGAGAAAATGTAAACAAAGCTACTTCGGGAGAATTTGTATTTTGGTATAGCGGAAATGTTTCTTTTACAGGACAGCTTTCAGATAACTACAGTGAACAAGAAAAAGAAGAAATGATTGAGATACTCAGCAGTTTCAGAGTAGAATAATAGAGCAATCTAAAACATAATAAGAAATGGAACAAGCCGACAGCACTATAAAAAAGTCTGTCGGCTTTGTTTATTATAGGGTGGGCGGAGGGAACAAAAATATAAGGGAAGCTGACCGCTTCCCTAACCTATTTAATCTTGTAATGCAAGCTGTTTTTCGGGTTTCTTCTGATAACTCTGAGAGCCGAACATATCACGAATTTCATCAAGAGTAAGTTCTCGCTTGCCTTTCTTTTTGTATGGCTCGGTGTGATAATACCAAGCTTGTTTTTTATAAGCATATTTAAATTTTAGCTCTTTTAAAACCTCCTTGTGTTCTTTGGTGTTACCTGATACCCAAACCCAAGAGCCACAAATTTCAACCAGTATATTTTTAAGTGGTGTAAGCACTTCAATTATATGTATGAATTCTTCGGCTGTCTCGGTGCTTTCCTTGGTATAGGTTTCGCCCTCTGAATTTTTATGAACATTCTTTAAGCGTTCCCACATCTTTTCAAATTCATTCTGCATAATTTTGAATTCTTCTGTGTCACCGCCTAAATCGGGATGAAGCTCTTTTGCTAATCTGCGGTATTCTTTTTTGAGTTCTTCTGCTGTTTTGCAATTTGTAAAGTATTTCATTGTCTGTACTCCTTTAATTTTTAATATTCGATAATAAGCTCTGATTTCGGTGGGGTTTCACCGATTTTTAAATTGTCACGATATTATTTCTCCTTTCTGAATTTTGAAATATTCGCATAAAAAGTCTTCAATCGTATGGGGTTTACAATCGTAAAAAATAAAAATTTGATATTTAATGTCAAATAGCAAGTAATAACGAGACGCCGTCAGGGCAATGTTTGATATTCAACCTCAATTTTTAAAAATGCGATAGTAAATCCTACGATGAAGATTTTTTGAATAATCAATACAGAAGAAAAATAATCAAAGCGTGACAATGCCATAAAATCGGATATAAAAAAATCTCCTTATGAGCGTTAAAGTTAATAAGGAGATATACCTATAAAAAAGAATACCGCCAACACTAATTATGTTGGCGGTGGGGAGTTACGAATTAACCAAAATATGGCGACAACTCAGAGCAAGCCCATGCTTCTATATCCTTCTTTACATTCATAGACAACTGATAAAGCCTTGCAAAAAAGAGATTGAGCTCTCGCTCACCTTTGATTTCAAAGTGTCCGTCATCATTGATAAAACCAATGTCAGGGGTATGCAAACTTGAAAGAAATTTGTCATTGTTATTAATGATAGGGTCAATGTACCTATCTATAGCCTGCATAAATGAAGCATAGATGTTTTGTGGCAAGAATGGTTTCATATCCTTAATCTCACAAATATTATTGGAGATTAATTCTGTATCACTGAGATTTTCAGGTTTAATACCTGTCTCTTATACACATCTGACGCTGCCGACGAAGGCTTAGGTG
>CAMFQG010000046.1 GCA_945980035.1 uncultured Clostridia bacterium | reverse complement strand
TTCCTCTACGTCTCGTGGGCTCGGAGATGTGTATAAGAGACAGTAAATATACCAACATAAATAATAAATATATAAAAACTAAAGTGGGTGTCGGTTACTTTGATGACGATGAAGAGAAAATCAAAATTAAAGGCTTAAAAAAAGGCACAACAACATTAAAAGTCAAAGTAAACAAGGTAATAACTTTGTCACTTAAAGTTACCGTAAGTTAGGGAACTGCAAAAATAAGACGCAACAATTCTCTGTCAAATTACAAAAGGCGACAAAACAATTTATAATAATTGCTCACGCTTCGACAAAATAAGTTTGTCCAATGGTGTATTATATAATCACAGAAAGGGACAACACCAAAGAGCGGGAGGGTAAAAGTTGCCGAAAAGTGAAAACAGGGTTATCGAGATACCCACAATCAGAATCAGACCCAACAAAACCCAACCCCGTAAAATATTTGATGAAGAACAGCTCAGGGAGCTTGCTCAGTCAATTTGCGAAAACGGTATTCTTCAGCCTCTTACTGTCCGCAGAATTTCCCAAGCGGAATACGAGCTTATCGCAGGTGAAAGAAGGCTTCGTGCCTCTGTTATGGCAGGACTCCAGAAAGTCCCCTGTATCATAGTAAAGTGTACTGACAGAGAGTCGGCTATGTATGCTCTTCTTGAAAATCTACAGCGGTGCGACTTAGGAATATTTGAGGAAGCCAGAGGAATTTCAAGGCTTATCCGTCGATACGGAATTACTCAGGAGCAAGCCGCCAAGAAGCTTGGCAAAAGTCAAAGCACCATAGCAAACAAGCTGAGATTACTTAACCTAAGCTACGAGGAGCAGGATTGGATTGCTCAGGCAGGCTTGTCCGAGCGTCACGCAAGAGCTTTGCTGAAAATCTACGACCAAGAGCTGAGAAAAGAGGCTCTGTCTAAAATGATTTCGGAAAACTTAAATGTTTCCCAATCCGAGCAGATGATAGAAAAGCTCCTTTACAACAGCGCAATTCCCACAAAAACAAAACCACACCATAAATTTGTTATAAAAGACGTGCGTATTTTTGTGAACACTATAAACAAAGCAATCGACACAATGAAACAGGCAGGCATTGAGGCAATATGCAAGCACGTTGACAGCGGTGACTACATTGAATACACCGTAAAAATTCCGAAAACACAATCGGAAAAATCTGCCTGAAATTAAGCTTTCCCCTTTGAATGTTTTACATTCAAATCCACTCATACCCATTTCCTTATCTAAACCCCTTGCCAAGGCCACACAGCTTCTGTGTGGCTTTTGGCGTTTCAGCTTAAAATCATCAGATAATATAGACTTTTTCTATTGCATTTTATGGTACTTTATTGTATGATAATAATGGTGATTTATATGAAAATGAAAAACTATATTATTTTGGCAATTATCCTTATTTTTACGGTAACATTTGCATCGTCCTGCAGTTGTTCTGCTGACAACACCACTACAGAGGTTGGTGATAAATTCTCAACAGAGGCGACTGTTTCTCAGGATACAGCCGGCAACGGTAAAGATACGGACAGCAAGGTTGAGGGAGCTGTAAAAAATAACAGCAATACAAACAGCGACAACAGCAGTACTGTGTCCAATAAGGTTTCAAATAATACAAACAGCAATTCAAACAGTTCTGTAAGTAAACCTTCCAACAGTTCCGATAACAAAAGCCAAAACACATCAAGCAAAACATCAAGCAAAACTTCAAACAAGAACAATAATTCAAGCAAGACACCAAGCAAAACCCCAAGTAATACTTCGGATAATAAAACCTCAAACAGCTCAAACAACAATTCTGATGAGATACCGAAGGATAATGTTGTAATTGATTTTAATGACATTCAGTAGGAAAGGATGATTTATATGAAATTTATTAAAACAGTTATTGCTCTGCTGACCGTTTTGGCGTTGCTTATAGGTACTTTTTCTGCTATGGCTGTATTTGCGGCACCGGAGCAGGGTATTGACCTTGTGATAGGTGATGTTGATCTTGACGGCGAAGTAACAATCAAAGACGCTACCTTTGTTCAAAAGGTTATGGCAGGAATAAGTGAAAAGCCGGATTCCTTTGACTATATTGCAGACGTAACAGGCGACGGTAAGGCTGATATTCGTGACGTAACTACAATACAGCGTTACATTAACGGCAATATTACAAAATTCCCTGTTGACAACAGTAGTGATGAAACACAGTCCACTACCCAGTCTCAGTCTATTGATCCAACCTTAACAGATCCCGACGGTTGGTACTATCCTATTTACAAGCCATGATTTTTACCTACAAAATAGCCGACGTTGTTTTCAGTGCCGACATAAGGTACAAAAACACCTATCTGACAATGGAGGATTATTTAGCTCCTGACGAAGCTCCTGAATTTCAGATTGTAATAACCGACGAGGATTTGGCACAGGAAAAAGCTCTGAGCCCCTATACCCTGCCTGACTATGCCTACGAAAGCACAGCGGTGTATAGAAAGTACATATATATTATGATTGAAAGGTACGACGCTTTTTTCTTTCATTGTTCTTCTATAGCCGTTGATAACAAGGCGATAATGTTTACAGCCAAAAGCGGTACGGGAAAAAGCACCCACAGAAATCTGTGGATTAAAAACTTCGGCGACAGGGTTACAATAATTAACGACGATAAACCTATAATCAGAAAAATTGACGGAAAGTTTTACGTTTACGGAACCCCTTGGCAGGGAAAGGAAAGTCTGGGAAGTAATATTTCAGTTCCTGCTTTTGCCCTTTGCTTTTTGTCCAGAAGTGAAACTAACTCAATAGGTCCTATCGACACTGTATCGGTAGTGGCAAAGATGATGAATCAGGTTGTACGTCCCAAGGATCCAAGGCTTATGGCAAATGCTCTTGACTTGCTTGACGAATTTTTAAAGCAGGTTGTCTGCTACGATTTGCGTGTTAATATGGATGATGAAGCGGCTGTAGTTGCTTATAACGGTATTTTTAAAGGTTAATGTATTTTAGAGGTTAATATGAAAATAAAGGACGGATTTATGCTCCGCCAATTTGGCGAGAACTACATTGTAGTGGCAGTAGGCGACGACGCAGAGGACTTTAACAAGCTGATTACTCTGAATACGGTAGGTGCATTTATATACAATCTTATGGAAAACGATGTTACCTATGAGGAAATCGTGTCTGCTGTTTTAGACAAATATGAGGCAGACAGGAAAACTGTAGAAAACGATATAAACAAATTTCTTGCTGACGGAAAAAAGGCCGGTTTGATAGATGGCTAAGACGTTAGAGGAAGTAATAGCCCAAAAGGGCTATGTTGTAACAAAACCAAAGGGAACAAGTATGTTCCCTTTAATACGTGACAGCAAATATGATGTTTACATAGTAAAGCCTGAGCCTCACCTGAATAAATACGACGTACCTGTTTATAAGCGAACAACCGGGGAATATGTAATGCACCGAATTTTAGGCGAGGATAAGGACGGATATATTTGTTGCGGAGATAATCAGTGGATTTTGGAATACGGCGTAAAGTACAGTCAGGTTATAGGCGTTCTCAAGGAATGGTATCACAAGGATAAAAAGATGACTGTTGAGGACGAAAAATACAAAAGGTATGTAAAATTCTGGTGCAAATCCTTAAAACGCAGACATTTCATTTTATTTTTCTGCCACAAATATATGCGTGTTACAGGCACAGTAAAAGAAATTTGGAAAAAGCTTTATGGGAAAAACAGTAAGTAAAAACTGCATATACGGAATCTACACAGGAAGGCTTTTAAATTCTGTCCTTGAAAACAGCGAGCCTCCTGCTTTTCCGCAGCAATTTGATATAGATGAGCTTTTCGCCTTCCATTCACACCAAAGCGTTGCCAATATGGCGTACTGCGGATTGAAAAAGCTGAATATTCCTCAGGAAAAGCTGAAGAATTATTACGACGATTACAAGATGATGCTTTTAAGAGAGGCACGTTTTGAAATCGCAACGCAACAGGTTTTTTCCGCTTTGGAAAAAGCGAACATTCCCTTTATTCCCCTTAAAGGCTCTATAATCAAAAAGCTGTTTCCACAGGAATCTCTCCGCAGCTTTACCGACGTTGACATTTATATCGGCGATAAGGTCGAACAGACAGGCAAGGTTATGGAAAGCTTGGGCTTTTCCGTTGAAACCACAGCAGAATATGACATAGGCTACTTTAAAAAGCCCTCCCTGTTCTTTGAAATGCACAGCAAGCTTTTTGAGGATGACTATAGCTTTGGCGGGTATTTTGACAACCCCTTTGACAGGGCAAAGCCTGTAGCTGAGGGAAGCTGTCATTATCTGCTTAGTAATGAAGATTTTTTTATCCACGTTTTCTGCCATTTGTACAAGCACTTTACCTTTGGCGGTTGCGGGTTAAGGCAGTTTATGGATGTGTATGTGCTGACAAAAAAGCTAAAGCTTGACTACGGTTATATCAACAGAGAGCTTGAAAAGCTCAAACTGACAGGCTTTTTTGAAACAGTAAAAAAGGTAAACGCGGTGGTGTTTCAAGGAGAACAGCCTGACGATGATATGCTGGAAATTTGTGATTATATATTCAGCAACGGCACCTTCGGCACAGATAAAATTATTGCGGTAAATGAATTTGCCGCACAGAACAAAAACATACTTTTGTGGAAAATAAAGTATTTTTCAAACCGCTGGGGACTTTCATTTTCACGGATGAAAGAAAACTACAAGGTTCTTGAAAAGGCGCCTGTTCTATTGCCTTTCTGCTGGATTCACAAGGCATTCAGGGTGCTGTTTTTCAGGCGAGATGTGTTAAAGTCACAAATCAAGGACATTGATGAATATAATCAGGACTATTCAAAGTATTTAAAGCACATTTGGGAAATATCAGGAGTTAAGAGGTGATTTCTTTGAGCCTTCCCGATAAAAGCGAAACTGTTGTTTACAAATTAAAGCATCTAATTTTAAAGTCTATCAGAAAATATGATATAGCTATGTATAAGCTGGGCAGAGGCTATGGAATAATTTTTAAAATAGTAATACCTTTTTTGTGTATGATGATACCTATTGACCAGATGTTCGGCTTAGTATTCGGAGCAGAAAATATTTTCTTTTTCTTTCCTTTTGTTGAGGATATTTTTGCGATATGGGGCAATCCTCTGTTTTTCGGACTTTTCACCCTTGAGATAATTGCGGTGGCGATGGTGTTGTTTTTAGTGCTTTTAATTGTTTTTCCAAAGACAGCCTCTGTGGTGGAGTTTATCCTTATCCCCTGTTATATTGCATTTTTATATGTGATTTTAGGGTGGCAGTTTAATATATTGGGATGGATTTCGCTTATCGGCGTTTTGGTACTGCTTGTGTTTAAGCTATTAAAAGCCCTGTCCGTATTTTTAAGAAAAAAATACAACATTAAACCGACAGTTGACGTAACAGGAAAATCCTACGATTCAAGCTACGGATACTATTATTAAGGATTTATTATATGGAAAATGTTATTTCAGTAAAGAATATGCGTGAAAGCGACGCATTTACAATCAACACTTCCGTTGACAGCAAGGAGCTTATGCTGAGAGCTGCTCAGGGAGTGTATGACAGCGTAAGCTGGAAAGGTCATATTGCCATTGTTACCGGCAGCGGTAATAACGGCGGTGACGGATATGCTCTGGCTTCAATTTTGCAGGACAGAGGATTTGCTCCTGTTTTGCTGAGAGTCAGCGAAAGCTTCTCTGAGGACGGGCTATATTACTATAAGGAATGTATAAAAAAGGGTGTGGGCGATTTAGTCTGCGACAGCTGTACTGATTTTTCTCAGTACGATATTATAGTGGATTGCATTTTAGGTACAGGCTTCAGCGGTGTGCTTAAACAGTCGGTTGCGGAAATTATTGAACAGATTAACCGAACTGACGCTTATGTGGTAAGCGTTGACATTAACAGCGGTCTAAACGGCAGTAACGGACTTGCACAGCCTATTGCAGTCAGGTCGGACTTAACCGTATCAATCGGCTACTACAAAACAGGAATGTTTTTGAACGATTCTTCCTATTATATAAAAAGACTTGTTAACAAGGATATTGGCATAAAGCTTTTGAAAAAACAGTATTACCTGATTTCCAAAGAGGAGCTTAACCACTTTGTAGGCTACGGAAGCGTGCAATTAAGCGCTGATGACTTTGCAAGGGAATATGCCCTGAACGAAGAGGAGTTTTGCACAAAGCCTATCAAAACAGTTGTAAAGGAATCGGAAGAAAGCAAAAAGATTTTCGTAATAGATTATGACGGAAACAAGCTGATAGTTGATCAAGGATATGTGTATTTTCAGTCAGATTTGGTTGAAAGCGCAGAAGATAAATATAAATCATTTTAGAGGTAATTATGGAAAACAATCAAAAAGAAATAAGAAACGACGAGCTTTTGGAAGCAATAAAAAATATGCAGGAAAACAACAGCGACGAAACTGTCAACAGAATGATTGATTGCGTTATGGCGGCAAACTTTATCACACCGGGTAATGTTTCCCGTCCTAAAAATGTAGCCCAAAACAACGGCGGTAATACTGTTATGCAACAGCAGACCCAGATACAGTTTCAGCTGATAGAAAATCAAAACGGCGAAAAGTTCTTCCCAGCCTTTACCGACCAGGAGGAAAAGGCAAAATGGGAGCAGGCTAAGGGCAAACAGGATGTAATTATGACCTTTGACAACTTTGCAAGGGTGCTTTCCGAGGAGCAGTGCAACGTGCAGGGCTTTGTAATCAATCCTTTCGGACGTTCGGTTGCTTTTCCTAAGCCAATGGTAATGTCCTTGAAACAGCAAAAGGACGAGAGAGAAAAACAACAGGGACTAAAGCAACAGTCTATCGGCGCCGACGAAAAGGTCCACATAGGAGATCCGAATCCTGACGAGTACCCTATAGATATGATGGCGTCAATCATCAACTTTTTACAGGAGCGTGACGACGTTAACTCCGCATATTTGAGAATGTTTAAGAGGGAATCCCAAGAGGACGAAAGCTACCTTGTTATCGTAGATTTTACAGGGGATAAAATGGAGGAAATATTCAAGGGCATTTCTGCTGTGTCAGCTCCCCATTTAGGAGGACTTCAGCTGTCAATGATGCCGTATTCAATACCTTTTGCAAGGAAAGCTGTGGACGGTGTAGAGCCGTTTTTTGAAAAGGAATAATAATGAGGGGACTGTTTAGTCCCCTTTTCAAATTGAAAGTGGAAAATGGAAAATTGTGGTTCAGCAGATAAGTTTGTTTAAACAGAATACTTTTATGCCCGACAGTATCAATAACCGCCGAAGGCGGACTATAGATTCGGTCGGGGCAACGTGACGTTGCATCCATTCCGAGCAGACAGGTTTCACAGGCAGAGAATATTGTTGCCCGACCATTAATTTATTTTCAATCTTAAACATTCATATCGTGACGTTGCATCCATTCCGAGCAGACAGGTTTTACAGGTATAAAAAATTGATGCCCGACCATTAATTTGTTTTCAATCTAAACATTCATATCGTGACGTTGCATCCATTCCGAGCAGATAGGTTTCACAGGCATAAAACATTTCCGCCCGACCGTAATTACTAATCTCCGCCAAAGGCGGATTACAGATTCGGTCGGGAACAGAAGTTAAATCATTTATGATGTTTTCTGCTCGTCCATCATTATCAATTATCCATTATCAATTATCAATTTAAAAAGCAAGGGAACCTTGCTTTTTATTATGCACTTTTCATAAAATAGGACAAATTTTTTTGGTAATAAAAGAATGTAAATTTTATTGCTCTTTTCGGGCTTTTGTGCTAAAATGTATATGAGGTAGTGTTATGAATAATATAATCGTCGTAGCTTCCGGCAAAGGCGGTACAGGAAAATCTACTGTAAGTGTATGCCTGTCGGTAGCTTTAGTACAACAAAACAAAAAGGTTCTGCTTATTGACTGCGACTGCGGTATGCGTGGCGTTGACCTTATGCTTGACGTTGAAAACGAAATACTTTTCGATTGTTCTGACGCTATTTGCGGTAACTGCAAAAACCGCGAGGCTGTTTACAAAAGCAAAAATATGGACAACCTTTACATAATGGCGGCGCCCTTTGACGCAGACAACGAGATTAATCCCGATATTTTCACAGAGCTGGTAAACGATTTGAAAAAGGATTACGACTACATTATCATCGACTCACCGGCAGGGGTGGGCTCAGGCTTTGCTACAGCTATGGCACCTGCAAACAGTGCTTTGGTGGTGACTAACGCCGAGCCTACAAGCATTCGCGGAGCTGTAAACGTCAGACGAAAGTTAGAGAAAAACAACATCAAGGATATAGGGCTTGTTATTAACCGCTTTGACAGAAAGACCTTTGATAAAATGGATTGCTACTATGACTTAGACGAGGTTATTGACGCTGCAGGAATTAGGCTTATTGCCCTTGTTCCTTTTGATATAAGAATAAACGCCATAATGCAACGTGGCATTGCAGGACTTAACTGGAGTCCCGCTACAACAGTTTTTAACTGTCTTGCAAGAAGAGTTCAGGGAGAGAACGTGCCCCTTGCTTATTGGGGAGAATAGATATAGATTCAGAAAGATAGCTTATAGGAGGTTTTTATGAATATTGCACTAATTGCCCATGACGAGAAAAAAGAACTGATGATTCAATTCTGTATTGCTTACTGCGGAATTTTAAGCAGAAACAACCTTTGTGCAACAGGCACAACGGGAAAAATAGTAAGCGAGGCTACAGGCCTTCAGGTTTCAGGATTTTTGTCAGGCTCTCAAGGCGGTGACCAGCAGATTGCGGCCCGTATTGCCTGCAACGAAATTGATATGCTCCTGTTTTTCCGTGATCCTTTAAGCCCAAAACCCAACGAGCCTAACGATATGAATTTGCTCCGCCTGTGCGATATGCACAACATTCCTGTTGCTACCAATATCGCTACCGCCGAGGTGCTTATCCACGGTCTTGAACGTGGTGACCTTGATTGGAGAAATATTCTAAAATAATCAATAGACTTTTCTACTGGGCGGCTTTGTGCTGCCCATTAGTTGTGTAATATAGGTAATTTATTTGGAGGACATAATGGCACTTATTACTAAAAAAATTAAAGGAACAGAGGATGTTTTGCCAAAGCAAAGCTACCGCTGGCAGTTTGTAGAAAATATTATGCGTGAGGAAGCCGCAAAGTTCGGCTTTAAAGAGATTCGCACTCCTGTTTTTGAACACACCGAGCTTTTCGCAAGGGGTGTGGGACAGACAACAGACGTTGTGCAAAAGGAAATGTACACCTTCGAAACAAAGGGAAAAGAAAGTGTTACTCTCCGCCCTGAGGGTACAGCCGGTGCGGCAAGAGCGATTCTTGAACATTCCCTTACCAACGAGGGCTTGCCGATTAAGGCTTACTATCTGACTTCCTGCTACCGCTATGAAAAGCCACAGGCAGGCAGATTGAGAGAGTTCCACCAGTTCGGCATTGAGGAGTACGGTACTTCTTCCCCACTTGCCGACGCAGAGGTTATTTCTCTTGCGGATTCAATTTTCAAAAGATTGCAGATCAGGGATTTGCACCTGGAGATAAACTCCATAGGCTGTCCTGCTTGCCGAGCAGAATACCACAAAGCCTTAAAGGAATATTTTGAAGAATATAAGGGCGAGCTGTGCGAAACCTGCTTAACCCGCCTTGACAAAAACCCTATGAGAATTTTGGACTGCAAAAGTCCCGTTTGCTCCAAAATTGCCGAGAATGCACCAAAGATTGTTGACTACCTATGCGAGGAATGTCAGAGCCACTTTCAGCAGGTGCAGAGGTTTTTGGACACAGCAAAAATCGACTATAAAATCAACCCTACCATTGTGCGTGGACTTGACTACTATACAAAGACTGTTTTCGAGTTTGTATCCGACGCAATCGGCAGTCAGGGCACAGTATGCGGAGGCGGTAGATATGACGGACTTATTGAGGAATTAGGCGGTCAGCATCTGCCCTCATTAGGCTACGCTATGGGCATTGAAAGACTATTAATGGTTATGGAAAATCAGGGCATTGAAATTCCCACACCCGACACCTGTGCTCTGTATATTGCCGGTCTTGGTGATAATGCACAGGTAAAGGCTTTTGAGCTTGTGCAAAGTGTACGTGAATTCGGTCTGTACGCAGAAACCGACGTTGTGGGCAGAGGTCTGCGCCCCCAGATGAAGTATGCAGACAAAATCGGCGCACAGTTCAGTATGGTAATCGGTGACAACGAAATTGAACAGGGTGTTGCCAAGGTTAAGAATATGACTACCGGCGAACAGACTGAATTAGCTATGGACGAAACCTTTGCCCAAAAGTTCAGTCGGCTACAAATGACAGCAAAATTTGCAGATATACAGGAGTAATTATTATGGCAGAATTTATGACAGGTCTTAAAAGGACTCATATGTGCGGTGATTTACGTATCACCGATGTTGATAAAGAGGTTACAATATTTGGCTGGGTACAGCGTCAGCGTGATTTAGGTCAGCTGATTTTCATTGATTTGCGTGACAGAACAGGCGTGGTTCAGCTTGCATTCAGT
The DNA here is from genome assembly GCA_945980035.1 of uncultured Clostridia bacterium. Taxonomy (GTDB): domain Bacteria; phylum Bacillota; class Clostridia; order Oscillospirales; family Acutalibacteraceae; genus Ruminococcoides. Next base: position 2,988 of record CAMFQG010000046.1, on the reverse strand, counting down.
GATACAACAGACAAGGAAATTTTTGAGAAAGCGTCCTCCTGCCGAAGTGAATTTGTCCTTGGAGTAAAGGGAAAGGTTGCAGAGAGAAGTGCAAAGAACAAGGATATTCCTACAGGTGAGGTTGAAATTCAGGTAACAGAGCTTAGAATTTTGTCAAAGGCTCAGACACCGCCTTTTGAAATTGTTGACGATATAAAAACAGGCGAAGAGTTAAGGCTAAAGCACCGCTATCTTGATTTACGCAGACGACCTTTACAGGAAAACATCATTATGCGCAGCAAGATTGCAAAGGTTGCAAGAGATTATTTTTATGAAAACGACTTTATCGAAATAGAAACCCCTATGATGATTAAAAGCACCCCGGAGGGCGCTCGAGATTATCTTGTTCCCTCAAGGATTCATCAGGGCAAATTCTATGCACTTCCCCAATCTCCCCAGATTTACAAGCAGCTGCTGATGCTGTCGGGCTTTGACAGATACATCCAGCTTGCACGTTGCTTCAGAGATGAGGATTTACGTGCCGACCGTCAGCCTGAGTTTACACAGATTGATATGGAATTGTCCTTTGCCGATATGGACGAGATTATGGAGATAAACGAGGGCTTGTTCAAGCGACTGTTCAAGGAAGTTTTGGGCAAGGAGCTTGTAACTCCATTTGAAAAGATGACATATAATGACGCTATGGAAAACTACGGCTCAGACAAACCCGACGTGCGTTTTGGTATGAAAATTCAAAACATTTCCCACTTGGTTAAGGACAGCGATTTCGGTGTGTTCAGCTCAGCAATCGCAAACGGCGGTTCGGTTCGTTGTATCGTAGCTAAAAATGCAGCGTCAGTTTACACCCGCAAGGAAATTGACAAGCTTACTGAGTATGTTCGCGGAATAGGTGCAAAGGGACTTGCCTTTGTAAGATGGGTTGACGACGAGCCTGCCTGCTCCTTTAAGAAGTTTATGAAAGAGGGCGAGCTTGAAAATATCCTAAGCACGGTAGGCGCTGAACAAGGTGACGTGGTGTTAATTGTTGCCGATAAAAACAGCGTAACACTTCCCGTTTTAGGTGCTTTAAGACTTGTTGTTGCAAAAAGACTTGACATTATCCCTGACGAGTTTAAGTTTGTATGGATTGTTGACTTCCCGTTCTTTGAATATGATGAGGAAAGCGGACAGTGGGTTGCTATGCACCACCCTTTTACAATGCCAAGAGAGGATTGCCTGCAATATCTTGACACAGATCCGGGCAAGGTTATCGCAAAGGCTTACGATTTGACTCTAAACGGCACAGAGTTAAGCTCAGGATCTATCCGTATTACAGATTACGAGCTACAGCAGAAAATGTTTAAGGCTCTGAAAATGACCGATGAGGAAATAGAAGCCAAATTCGGCTTTTTGGTAGAGGCTTACAAATACGGCGCACCGCCACACGGCGGAATGGGAATCGGACTTGACCGAGTTACAATGCTCCTTTGCGGTGCAGAGTCACTAAGGGATGTTACCGCATTCCCTAAGGTGCAGAACGCGTCCGAGCTTATGAGCCAATGTCCGTCAGAGGTTGATACAGAAAGCCTTGAGGTTTTAGGACTTGAAATAAAACCTCAGACAGAGGAATAACAAAAACTCCGCAACCCGAAATGGTTGCGGAGTTTTTTTAATGAATAATGGATAATTGATAATGAATAACGTGTAGAAAAATTCATATATAAATATACTTCAGTTCCCACAACTTATAATAACTTTTCCAGTGCAGCGTTGCCAAGCAGAACTCCTAAGTTAGCATAGTTTAAATTATCGCTGTAGGTGTTGCTCAATGTTATTACAATAAAATCAATATTTCTTGCAAAACCGAGATATGACATAAATGACCCCACATGACCTGTATTATAACACGCCAAATCATTGGTGAAAAAGCCATAACCGAATCCAAGTCTGTTATTTTCAGTCATCATCTTAACGGTGTCCGGGCTTACAACCTTGCCTTCAAGAAATGCCGAAATCCATATATATAAATCTTCTGTGGTAGAATACATATCCGCAGAAGCAAACATAACTCCGGGATACAAGGTCCAGGCAGTATCGCTCTCCTCAAGCAATTCATCTTCTGTCTTTGTGCTGTCATAAACATAGCCGTTAGCGGTAAGCAAACTTTCATCAAAACCGGTATTTTTTAAATTCAACGGCTTAATAATCGTTTCGGTTATATAATCTTCAAAATACTCACCACTTACTTTTTCAATAATCTCACCTAATAGAAAATAATTACTGTTACTGTACTCAAACTTTTCTTGCGGTGTAAAATTCAAATTCTGAGATAAAATCCAATTTCTGATTGCATTTTTATTATCATTGGCTGTATTATCGGCAGACACTTTAAATTGTAAATCAGCACCTTTGTATGTTCCTTCGTAGGTAATTTTTTCTTTATCCCTGTTTCCGGTATAATCCGGGATGCCCGAAGACATATTAAGCAAATCCTTTACCTTAACTGATGAGCCGTAAGCAGTGTTGTCAAAATATTTGTCCAAGGTATCGTCTAAATCAAGTTTACCGTCCTCGTAAAGTTTGCAAATTGCCACAGCGGTAAACTCCTTAGCCAGTGAGGCAATTCGGTACACTTCATCGGAAGAATTTTCTCTGTATAAGTCAATATCAGAATAACCCGTATTTGATTCATATACTTTTTCACCATTATAATAAACGCAAGCAACACCCTTGAAATTGCAGTTGTCAATTACCGTATCCAATGATTGGGATAAATCATCTTTTGTTGAAGGTTCGGTTTCTTCTGATATGGATGTCTTATTTTCTCCACCAACACATCCATAACAAGAAATAAGAATTGATAAGAATATTATTATTGATAGAATTGATACTATTCTTTTCATATAAAATCTTCCTCTCTAAAATTATCAAGAGTTTTTCCAAACCGTCATAACTAAAACAACTGTCTCTTATACACATCTGACGCTGCCGACGAAGGCTTAGGTGTAG
>CAMFQG010000045.1 GCA_945980035.1 uncultured Clostridia bacterium | reverse complement strand
AAATGTGTTTTTATATATATGAAAGGATGTTATTTATGAAAAAGGTTTTTGCAGTTTTATTTGCTACCATAATCCTTGCTTTTACTGCTGTTCCGGCATTTGCAGCAAAGGATAAAAATCCAAGCCCTTCCGCTACTTCAACATACAATGTTATCGTTCATCCAAACAAGGGCGGTACAGGTTCTTATACTACAACAACAACCTCTGACGGTAAATATGTAATTTTGACTGCTCATAATAAAGACGGTTATGTATTTAAGTATTGGATTATCGACGGTAAGTATGTTCTTATTGACGGTTCTTTAAAAAGCCAAAAGCTAAAGCTGAAGCTTAACGGCGACATTGAGGCTACACCTTACTTTGAACCAATCAACGGAACAAATCCGCCACACAGTTCAGTAAGCCAGAATACAGGTAATAAATCACCTCAGACAGGTACGGATCCATTGTTCTATGGTATTATCGCTTTTGTTGTTTTATTAACTGTTTCAGGTGCAGTGGGTGTTAAGCTTGCTACTTCAAAGAAATAATCAATCTGTTTAATAAAGGCCCTTGCTTTTGCAAGGGTTCTTTTGTTTCTATATAGAAAATTCCGTAGCATTACTTATTTATTAAAAGCGGAAAATATCCTTATATTAAATTGACATACCTACGGAATAGTTATATAATAAATGGCATACTGAGGAAATTTGGTGTATTTTGTATGGAAAACGAAAAGAAAAGGAATATAGTGCTTATTCTTATTTTTGCAGTTGTGATAGTGGCTGCAGGAATAGTGGGATTTCTTGTTTTTAATTCCTTGAACAGTAATAATATTGACGGTGTTAAAAAAACTGATACTACCAATCCAACAGCTACTGAACAGGAAGATAACTATAAATATGCTAAAAATCCTATAGATTTTAAATCTCTTCATAAAACTAACGAGGAAATATTTGGCTGGATAAAGGTTCCGGGTACAAATGTGGATCATCCACTGCTCCAAAGTCAGGAGAGAGATGATTTTTACCTTGATAAAGATATCAATAAAAACTATAGCTTTGCCGGCTCTATTTATGCCGAGTATTGCAACGATACCGATATGATAGACAGAGTAACTGTCTTGTACGGTCACAATATGGCAGGTGGGGGAATGTTCTCTACATTGCATAGATTTGAGGACAAGAGCTTTTTTGATAAGCATAAATATTTCTATATCTATACTGAGGACAGAAAGCTTACCTATCAGATTGTATCAGCCTACAACTATGACGACAGGCATATTATGAATTCCTTTAATTTTGCTGAGGATGAAGTTTTTGAAGAGTATCTTGATTATATTCAAAACCCAAGGTCCATTGTTAAAAACGTCAGAAAAAATTTGGACCATGAGTTAAATATAAACGATAGAATTGTTACATTAAGCACTTGCCTAAATTACGGCAGCGGAAGGTATTTAGTACAGGGAGTGTTAATTAAAGATGAGCTTACCCAATAGCGGAAGAAATCATAACCATAAGCCTGTTTTGGGAAATGATAATGAAGATTTTTTAGCAGCAGGCTTAGAACAGGCTGCGGAATATGAAAAAAATAACGGCGTAAAGCCTACAGTGTATGTCCCTGAAAAGAATGTGGATTTTGCTTCTCCCGTTAACAGAGATTCAGTTGTAAATCCCGAAACAGGGACAAACAGCCAAGCGTCAGCTTATGATGACCTTGACGACTATGTTTACAGGCAGAATAAAAAAAGGCACAGAAGTCACCGCCACAGCAGCAGTGTACCGTCTTTGTTCAGAAAGAAAAAAAGTAAGCATAAGCACAGGCACCACCACCATAAACACCACAGAAAGAAAAAAAGACTTCGTAAATGGCAAAAGGTTACAATCAGTGTTATCTGTGTTTTGCTTGCGTTGATAATTGTAGGTGTCGGCACAGTTGTGTATCTTAATATGAAGGGCTCAAAGGATTTGCTGAAGGGTAATGACTCTGTAAACCTTGACTTGCCTAAATATGCAGATTCCATATCAAACGGACAGTATATTACATACAAGGGCGTTCAGTACAAGCTCAACGAAAATATCACAAGCATCCTGTGTATGGGTGTTGATAAGGAAAGCTTGAAGGATGACAATGGAAACATAGTTCAGATTGGTGACAATATCGGTGCAGGCGGTCACGCAGACGCATTGTTTTTGCTTACTCTCGATATGAAGTCCGGTAGGACAACGCTTATAAATATCTCCCGTGAAACTATGACAGATATTTATATATATTCAACAACCGGAAACTTTGTAGAAACACAAAAAGCACAGATATGTCTTGCTTATGCCTACGGTGACGGAAGAGAATCAAGCTGTAACAATGTTCTTTTATCGGTTCAGCAACTGTTCTACAACATTCCTATAAACTCCTATCTTGCTCTTGATTTACAGGGCATCGGCGGAATTAACGATACTATGGACGGAATTACAGTTGTATCTCCGGAAACAATCGGTCCTTTCACCGCAGGAGAAACCTATACACTTCGCGGAAGTTTGGCACAGTCCTTTGTTCGTGACAGAAGTCACGAGGTTATAAACGGAAACGCATTGCGTATGGAAAGACAAAAGATTTACTTGCAAAGCTTTGCTAATAAATTAATTGACAAAACAAAGGCTGACATTACTTTCCCAATGACTTTGTTTAACAGTGCAACACCTTATATGTGCACAAACTTGGACGCCGCAAAGACTACCAACCTTGCTTTGAGTGCAATAAATGGCACATACAACGGTGAGCCTGAGATTAAAACAATACCAGGTAAGGTTAAACAGGGTGAGCAGTACGCAGAGTTTTATGTAAATGAAAAGAAATTCTTTGAATTATTCCTTGATGTTTACTATACTCCAGTGAATATGTTAGAACAATAAAGAATATATAAAAATTCCCGAACAATTTGTTCGGGAATTTTTTATTTGATATGAAACTTCTCGAAAACGGTCGGGCAAAAAAGATTTGAAAATATCAACTTTTCTTCTCAAAATGGGTGTCGAGGCTCTCGACTTTTTAGTTCAGTATAGTAATAGCGATAGTCAGATATGTTGCAAAGCATACCCAAATAAGATATGGTATTTGCAAATATGCGGCACATCTGTCAATATCGTAGAAAAGCTTTATCATTATTATAATGGAGATAAGTAAAACAATAATCCAGATTGAAGCAAACAAATAGGCGGAGAGGTTAAAGAAAATAATAGGCCAAAAGAAGTTTATAAGAAGTTGAACGCCATAGGCTGTAAGAGCTTTTGTTTTTGCCTCGTCATCACTATCGGATTTATATACAAGGTAGGCTGAAATACCCATTAATAAAAACAGTATTGTCCATACAATAGGGAATAGCCAAGTAGGGGGATTCAGCGGTGGCTTTATTGCGTTTTCAAAATTGTCCCGGCCAAACATTGAAATAAATGACGATAATGCTCCTATACCAAGACTAATTGCGCAGCTAATCGACAGTTTTTTTATATCAAAGTTATGTATCAGCACCATAAATAATTCACCTCCTGAACTATTATATGCTCAGGAGGTGAAATTTATTCATAGAATATTAATTAAAATATTATTCGTATTCAGCTACGTCAACCCAAGAAAGCAGGAAGTCACGTTCTTCCGGTTTCTTTTTAATTGACTGAGAAGCAGCCACGATTGGCATCCATCTCTGAATAAGCTGTTTAGCAATGTCTGTTTTCAGTGAGAATAAGTTCAGATACTTTTCAGCAATCTCATCCTTGCCTGCAAGCTTGAAGAGAAGGTATGTTCTTGCAGCGTCAGCAGATGCGTTACCCTGTGTTGCGTGAGCCCAGTCAACAACATAAACCTCATTATCGGGTGTGATAATTACGTTAGCAGGGTTATAGTCGCCGTGGCAAAGCTTGTTGTGCTTTTTCATACCGCTGATTCTTGCCTGTAGCTCATAACGAGTTGTAGCGTCAAGACCGCTTTGCTCAACCTTTTCTGACATTTTACTTCTTAACTTAGGAAGCATAGGGGAGGTCTTTGAAAGAATATTTGTCTGAGTGTTTACGAAAAGCTCAAGATATTCATCAATCTTGTCAGGATTTTCATCCATCAGCTGAGCAAGTGTTTTACCCTCGATAAAGTCGGATACAATAGCCCACTTGCCCTCGATGAGTGTAACCTCATGAATTCTTGGAATTTTTAAATCGGTAGTTTCCTCAACACGAGCCTGGCAAAGAGCCTCGTTTAATACGTTAGCCTTTGAAAAGCTCTTGTCAAAAACCTTAATTACCTTGTCACCGTCACGGTAAATAGTCTTATTCTCAGTAGAATAAATTACGTTATCAAGCTTCATAAATCATACACTCCTTTATATTAACCTTTGTAGTTCTTACCGTAGTAAGCCTTTAGATACATTTCCTTAATTTCGCTCATTAATGGGTATCTTGGGTTAGCGCCTGTACACTGGTCGTCAAATGCCTGTTCTGTCATATCGTCAAGTGTATCTAAGAAGTACTGCTCGTCAACACCGTAATCAGCAATAGTTTCCTTAATGCCTACTCTTGCCTTTAAGTCATTGATAGCCTTGATCAAAGCCTCAACCTTTTCGTCGTCATTCTTACCCTTTAGACCGAGATATTCAGCAACCTCTGCATATCTTGCCTTAGTGTGTGGATAAGCGTACTGTGGGAATGTACCCATCTTAGTAGGAACTTCCTCAGAGTTAAATCTGATTACATATTCAAGCATAAGTGCGTTAGCAACACCGTGAGGAATGTGGTGGAAAGCACCTAACTTATGAGCCATTGAGTGACATACGCCCAAGAATGCGTTTGCAAATGCCATACCTGCCATTGTAGCAGCGTGAGCAACCTTTTCACGAGCAACAGGTTCGTTCATACCGTTGTCATAACAAGCAGGGAGATACTCAAAGATAACCTTTAAAGCTCTTAAAGCAAGACCGTCTGTAAAGTCAGTCTGCAGCATAGCAACATAAGCCTCAAGTGCGTGAGAAATAGCGTCAATACCGGAAGCAGCAGTCAGACCCTTTGGACCGCTCATCATTAAGTCAGCGTCAACAATAGCAATGTCAGGCATTAATTCGTAGTCAGCAAGTGGGTACTTTGTGCCTGAAACTTCGTCTGTAATAACAGCGAAAGGAGTAACCTCTGAACCTGTACCGGATGATGTTGGAACAGCAATAAATGTTGCCTTTTCGCCCATTTTAGGGAATGTGTAAACTCTCTTACGGATATCGCAGAAACGCATAGCCATATCCATAAAGTCAGCTTCCGGATGCTCATACAGTACCCACATAATCTTACCTGCGTCCATAGCAGAACCACCGCCTAAAGCGATAATTACGTCAGGCTCAAATGCTGTCATAGCAGCAGCGCCTTCTTTAGCAGAAGCAAGTGTTGGGTCAGGCTGAACATTGAAGAATGTAGTATGAGTAATACCCATTTTGTCAAGCTCATCAGTGATACATTTTGTGTAACCGTTCTTATATAGGAACTCGTCAGTAACGATAAATGCCTTTTTCTTGCCCATTTCGTTTTTAAGCTCCTGGAGAGCAACAGGCAGGCAACCTTTCTTCATATAAACCTTCTCAGGTGCTCTGAACCAAAGCATATTCTCTCTCCTCTCAGCAACTGTCTTAATATTGATTAGGTGCTTAACGCCAACATTTTCGGATACTGAGTTACCGCCCCAAGAACCGCAACCAAGTGTCAGAGATGGGTTAAGGTCGAAGTTGTATAAGTCACCGATACCGCCGTGAGAAGAAGGGGTGTTAACAAGAATACGGCAGGTTTTCATTCTTGCGGCAAATTCATCAATTTTAGCCTTTTCTGTAACAGGGTTTAGATAAATTGAAGAAGTATGACCGTAACCGCCGTCAGCAACAAGTCTTTCAGCCTTAGATACAGCGTCCTCAAAGTCCTTTGCCTTGTACATAGCAAGAACAGGAGATAGCTTTTCGTGAGCGAACTCTTCGCTTAGCTCAACGGACTCAACCTCACCGATAAGGATTTTTGTAGTTTCAGGAACATCAACACCTGAAAGCTTAGCAATGTTGTAAGCAGACTGACCAACGATTTTAGCGTTTAACGCACCGTTGATGATAATTGTCTTTCTTACCTTATCAAGCTCGTCATCCTTTAAGAAGTAACAGCCTCTGTCGGCAAATTCCTTCTTAACCTTGTTATATATTTTCTGATTAACGATACAGGACTGCTCGGAAGCACAAATCATACCGTTATCAAAAGTCTTAGAGTGAATGATTGAGTTAACTGCAACAAGAATGTCAGCAGACTCGTCAATAATTGCAGGAGTGTTACCGGCACCAACACCTAAAGCAGGCTTACCTGAAGAGTAAGCAGCCTTAACCATACCGGGACCGCCTGTAGCAAGGATAATGTCAGACTCAGCCATAACAAGGTTTGTCATTTCAAGGCTTGGAACGTCAATCCATCCGATAATGCCCTCTGGAGCGCCTGCCTCAACAGCAGCCTCTAATACAACCTTTGCAGCAGCGATTGTGCTTTTCTTAGCACGTGGGTGTGGGCTGATGATGATACCGTTTCTTGTTTTAAGAGCGATAAGTGTCTTAAAGATAGCTGTTGATGTAGGGTTAGTAGTAGGAATAACAGCAGCGATAACGCCGATAGGATCAGCGATTCTCATAGTACCTGCTGACTCGTTTTTCTCAATAACACCGCAGGTTTTTGTGTCCTTGTATTTGTTATAAATGTATTCGGAAGCATAGTGGTTTTTGATAACCTTATCTTCTACAATACCCATGCCTGTTTCTTCAACAGCCATTTTTGCAAGTGGTATTCTCTGTTTGTTAGCGGCAGAAGCAGCAGCAAGAAAAATCTTGTCAACCTGTTCCTGTGTGTAAGTAGCAAATTCAGCTTGAGCAGCTTTAACTCTTTTAAGCGCCTTAATTAATGCCGGAACGCCATCTACGATTGGGTACTCTTTTGTACTCATAATAAAGACCTCCAAAATAATTTTCTTTTACCTTATATTTAACTCAACGTATGTTGAGTTATCGACTATTTTTCGGTATATTCAATACCTTTTGATTTGGCAAAGCTAATTGCCGTTGAGTTTTTATTTCCCACAAAGCTTACGTTAATGCTGGTTTTGAATGCGGTGTCAGCGATATTTACTTTGTCACATTCAAAGGTTACCTTGCCAAGATTTTCACATTCAGCGAAAGCATAGTCGGAAACATTTTTAACATTTTTCGGAATTACAACACTTTCAAGTCCCGAGCCGTCAAAAGCAAAAATACCGATTTCCTCTAAGGATTCAGGTAATTCTACCGATTTCAGGCTTGTACAACCGGAAAAAGCATTTGTGCCTATTTCCAAAACACCATCGGGAATATTTACTTCCCTTAGATTATCGGAAAAAGCAAAGGCGTATTCACCGATAGTTTTAACGGTTTTGGGAAGTGTAACAGTAACAACCGAACTCATTTTAAAGGATGATTTGCCTATTGATGTAACTTCCGTTCCTTGGAGCTTTTCGGGAATTGTTATATTGTCTGCATTTGGGACTGATACAACGCAAAGACTTCCGTCGCTGTTTTTATCGTATCCCACTCCATTGTTGTCCACATATTGGGGAGGGACAGTTTCTCTCTGTTCAACAGGTGAATAGTTACTACCGCAGCTACAGCTCTGTAAAGCAAAAGCAGAGGTAATCAACAATGAAATTGAAAGCAGTAAGGTTAAATATCTTTTCACAGTAAAAACTCCAAAAAACTAAATCAGACAATTTATCCTACAATAGAATAGTACCACATTGTTAAAAAATTGTCAATCTTTTTATTGATAAAATAATACATAAATATAAGGTAAATTTTGCTGTTATTTTTATGTACTATTTTACTATGGAATAAGCTAAAAATCAACATTTTATTTAATAATATTTTGCACCTTTGTTTTTTAAAAAAAGCAAAGGTGCAATGTAAGGGGGTTAACTATTAAATAGATTGTAAGTAAGTAGTAATTTCAGCAACTGAATCCATTTCCATAACAGCGGATGCAACCTTGTCTGCATCTTCTTTTGACCACTTGGAAATTTCTTTTCTTGTGGCAAGTACGGAAGTAGCCGATACTGAAAATTCATTTAGTCCAAATGAAATCAGCAGAGGAATAAGCATAGGATCGGCGGCAGCCTCACCGCACATACCTACCATAATGTTTTCTCTGTTGGCACATTCAATAATGTGTTTAATTGAACGAAGTACAGCAGGCTGGAATGGGGAATAGAGGTAAGCTACGTCAGCGTTTCCTCTGTCAACGCACATAGTGTAGCCTGTTAAATCATTTGTGCCTATTGAGAAGAAGTCTGCTTCCTTTGCCAATATGTCGGCAATAAGACTTGCCGCCGGAGTTTCAATCATAACTCCTACCTGAATATCCTTGTTGTATTTAATGCTTTCACCGTCAAGCTCAGCCATAAGCTCTTTTATAATAGCCTTTACGCTTCTTAACTCCTCAACGTCAACAACAAGGGGAATCATAATCTTAATTTCACCGTAAGCGCTTGCTCTCAGCAATGCCCTTAGCTGTGTTCTGTATAAATCAATATTTTTCAGACAGTATCTGACAGCACGGAATCCCATAAAGGGGTTATCCTCTTTGCTAAGTCCGAGATAAGGAATATCCTTATCACCGCCTACATCTAAGGTTCTGATAATAACAGGCTTGTCCTTCATTATAAGGGCAACCTTTTTGTAAGTCTCAAACTGTTCCTCTTCCGTAGGAGTTTTATCTCTGTCCATAAACAAAAATTCTGTTCTGAACAGACCGATACCCTCGCCGTCACATTCCAAAACCTTGTTAGCGTCCTCCGGTGTGCCGATATTACCTACAAGCTCAACAGAGTTGCCGTCCTTGGTAGCGGTAGCCTTGCCGATAAACTTTGCAAGCTCGGCTTTTTCTTTTAAGTATGCGTTTCGCTTTTCGCTGTAATTTAATATTTCATCCTCACCCGGATTAGCTATAGCAATTCCGTCACTGCCGTCAACAATAACAGTGTCGCCGTCCTTTAGCAGGGAAGTAATATTTTGAACACTAAGTACTGCGGGAATTTCCAATGCTCTGGCTAAAATCGCAGAGTGAGAGGTTTTACCGCCAACCTCAGTTATAATACCCACTACGTTATCCTTGTTAATTCCTGCTGTCATAGAGGGGGTTAAGTCCTTAGCAACAATGATTGTTCCCTTTGGTGCGTCGGATATGTTTTGCTCTTCTATACCCAAAAGTATAGAGAGAACTGCGTTCTTTATGTCTTTAACATCAGTAGCGCGCTGTTGTGTAAGCTCGTCATCAGCAGAGGAAAAAACTGTAATAAACATATTACAAATATCTGTTAATGCCTGCTCTGCACAGCTTCCGCCCTTGATAGAATTTTCAATTTCACTGTTCATATATGGGTCCTGAATCATAAGTATATGGCCCATAATAATTTCTGCTTCTTTTTCGCCGGCAGACTCTTTTAATTGTTCTGCCTGTTGTTCTGTATTTTGACAAAATTTTGACACAGCGTTTCTGTATCTTTGTAATTCTGCATCTGTATCAGATACTGTCTTTGGTGTGAAATCCAAGCTCTGCTCAACTATTAACATTACTTTACCGATACCGATACCGGCAGAGCCTCCAATACCTTTATACATAGTGTTCACCTCCGTATAGGATGGGGCAGGGGATCTTTGCCCTGCCCCTTAACGATTATAAATTATTCGCCTAAACCGCTTTCAATTAATTCTACAGCAGTTTTCAGTGCCTCGTTTTCGTCAGCACCGTCGCAGCATATTTCAACCTCGCTGCCACATTTGATGCAAGCGGCAATAATATTCATAAGGCTTTTGCCGTTAATATCGCTGCCGTTAAATTTGATAGTTACATCACTTGAGAATTTGCCCATAGCGTTAGCAAATACTCCTGCGGGACGCATATGAAATCCCTGTCCGTTTGTAAGTGTTACCTTCTGTGAAACCATTTTTGTTCTCCCAAATAATTATTTGTTCTTTGAAATTTTAGAACCGATTGTTTTAAATACTACTAACATTAGCATACCCAGAACAGCACCGATTACTAATGCTAAAATGTACCAGTACCATGTACCCTGCATTGTAGCGAATACGAATACGCCACCGTGAGGAGCCATTAGCTTACAGCCGAATACTGCTGATAGAGCGCCTGCTGTAGCAGAGCCGATGATACAAGCAGGAATAACTGTCAGAGGAGATGCAGCAGCGTAAGGAATAGCACCCTCAGTAATGAATGACAGACCCATAATGTAGTTTACAGGAGCGTTCTTTCTCTCTTCTTCAGACCATAGCTTTTTGAAGAATGTGTTAGCAAGAGCGATAGCGATTGGAGGAACCATACCACCGATCATAACAGCCGCCATAATCATATAAGCAGCGTCTGTCTGTAGTGCTAACATACCTGTAGCGAATACATAAGCAGCCTTGTTGAAAGGACCGCCCATATCGATAGCCATCATACCGCCAAGTAAAGCGCATAGAGGAATCATCAAGCCTGCATCAGCCATAGCAGTCAGACCGTTTGACATAGCACTGTTGATCATACCCATAAATGGATTTACAGCACACATAATAACTGCAACTCCGCCTAAACCCAGCAGAGGGTAAATAAGTACAGGCTTAATACCGTCAAGAGCCTTTGGCATCTTGTCACAAACCTTTTCAATGCCAAGCATTAAGTAACCGCCTGCAAAGCCAGCTAACAAACCGCCTAAGAAACCGGAAGGAATATCGCCGCCGGGAAGTCCGAATGTAGCACCGCTTGTAGCTAAAAGACCGCCTACGAAACCAACTAACAGACCGGGTCTGTCAGCGATTGACATTGCAATGTAACCTGCAAGGATTGGAACCATTAGGTTAAATGCAAGACCGCCCATTGTCTTGAACCATGCAGCAGCAGGAGCAACTGTACCGAAGTCGCCACCGCCTGCATTACCGAGAACAGTATCAATTAAAAATGCGATTGCAATAAATATACCGCCTGCAACAACGAATGGAAGCATATGTGATACACCGTTCATAAGGTGACCGTAAACTCCGCCTTTCTTAGCAGGTGTGTCAGATTTTTTGCCCTTGTGTGAGTAAACAGGAACTTCCTTGTTTACTACCTTGTTGATTAACTCCTCAGCCTTGTGGATGCCGTCAGCAACCTTACACTGTAAAACAGGCTTGCCGTCAAAACGAGCAAGGTTGATTGTAATGTCAGCGGCGATAATTACACCGTCTGCCTCTGCAATATCCTGTGCTGTCAATACGTTTTTAGCTCCGCCGGAGCCGTTTGTTTCGCACTTGAGAGTGTAGCCTAAATCTTTAGCTGTCTGCTCAAGCTTTTCTGCTGCCATATAAGTGTGAGCTATACCTGTAGGACACGCTGTAACGGCAACAATTTTGATTTCTTTACTCATTGTTTTTCCTCCTTGATTTTTAATTAAGAAAACTTCTCAGTTTCCTTTGTATCTATAATTTCTAAAAACTCATCAGCTGTTTTTGCAGCTCTGAGATTATTAGCAAATGTTTCGTCCATCAGCATAACCATCAGTCGGCTAAGCACCTCTAAATGAACGTCGCCGCCGTTTTTAGGTGCGGCAATCATAAACAACAGGGTAGATAAATCTCCGCCGGGAGATTCATAATCAACGCCGTTGGGAACTGTGATAGCAACAAGTCCCGGCTGTATAACTGCTTTGTTCTTTGTGTGAGGAATAGCGATGCCCATTCCTACAGCAGTAGAGCCCTCTGACTCTCTTTTTAAGATGCCTTTTTTGTAGGTCTTTGCATTAGAAATGTTGCCTGATTTATCCTGTAGGTCAACCATTATATCAATGGCGCTTTCTTTATCGGCAGGACTTACTCCTAAGGCAATTCCCTCTTTTTTCATTAAATCAACAATACGCATAAACTTTTCCTCCTTTATAGCTTTGAAAATGTTTCTTCTATTTTTTCTTTTGTAGCAAGTCCGGGTAAAAATGCAGTTGCACATCCACATGCTGTACCAAGCTTTAAAGCGTAATCGTAGTCTTTTTTGCTTAGGAATCCTGCGATAAATCCTGCAACCATTGAATCTCCCGAGCCTACTGTGTTTACAACCTTATCTTTTACGGTGCCTATCTTGTGAACTTCTGAAAATTCGTCAATAAGTAATGCACCGTCGCCTCCTAAAGAAATAAGAACGTTTATAGCTCCCATTTTCTGAAGCTTTCTGCCGTATTCTATAATGTCCTCTTGAGAGCTTATCTCAACCTTGAAGATTTCACTTAACTCCTGTTTGTTTGGCTTGATTAAGAACGGCTTGTATTTTAATACGTTAATCAGTAAATCCTTGGTAGCGTCAACTACAAATCGAATACCTCTGTCTGAAAGATTGGCAAGGATTTTTTCGTAAATGTCCTGTGGCAGGGAATTTGGAATACTGCCTGCAAGAATAAGTGTATCGCCATCTTTTAATTCATCAAGCTGAGTAAACAATTTTTTTATGTCGTTGTCTGTGATGTCAGGTCCCTGACAGTTAATCTCTGTTTCTTCATTTGACTTGATTTTGATATTTATTCTTGAAATTCCGTTTTCAAGATGAATAAAATCTGTATCAATTCCAAGATTTTTTGCACCTGCTTCAATAGCGTCACCTGTGAATCCTGCCACAAAGCCCAAGGCCTTGTTTTCAATACCTAAATTGCAAAGAACATTTGAAACATTGATTCCTTTACCGCCGTAATAGTAGCTCTCACTTGTTGAACGGTTTGTTATGCCGAAATTCAGATTATCAATATTGACAATATAGTCAATAGCCGGATTAAAGGTTATTGTGTAAATCACTGTGATACCTCCTTAACTACAGTTTCTTTTCCGAAGGACTTGTCCGTTAGCTTGCCTGTGATGATACAACATTCTTTTAGCTTGCCAAAGGTTACGGGATAAACCTTGCGGAATTTTGAACTGTCTGCCAAAATGAAAGAATGGTAGCTTCTTTGTACAACCTCTTTTTTAATATGCCCCTCCTCAATGTCGGGAGTGGTATAGCCTGCGTTAATGTCAACTCCGTTAGTACCTAAAAAAGATTTTGTGAAATTAAACTTTTCCAAAAACTTTATACCCTCAGCACCGACAACACACTCGGTAGAGGCTTTTAGCTTACCGCCTACAATATATACGTTAAAACCCTTTTCCATAAGATAACGTCCGTGGTCAAGTGCGTTGGTGACGTATGTTGCATTTTTATTGGTAATGAATTCTATGAACACTCTTGTTGTAGTACCTGCGTCAATATACACAAGGTCATAATTGTTAATTAGTGTTGCAGCATATTGACCAATCATACGTTTTTCATCAATATTTAACTGAGAACGTGTATCAACGGTGTCGTCCTTAGCTTCAAGTATTTGAGTTGAAGCTGTTGCTCCGCCGAAAACCTTGGTTAGTTTTCCCTGACTGTCTAACTTATTCAAATCACGTCGGATAGTAGATTCTGAGGTGTTAAGCAGCTCACTTAATTTAGAAACAGTCACTGCTTGTTTTTCTGAGAGTATTCTTAAAATTTCTCTGTGTCTTTCCTGAGTAAGCATTTTTTAACCCCCTCTTTGCTTGTCTGACTACATTATAACACACAAATGAGCAAAGTCAAGCATAAATTTGCAAAAAAATTCAACTTTTTATAAAAATACTAAAAATGTAGTAAATAATTGTAGAAATTGCACAAATAAAACCTTTTACCAATAAATGCTAAATGA
>CAMFQG010000044.1 GCA_945980035.1 uncultured Clostridia bacterium | reverse complement strand
GAGCAGCGGTCTCCAAAACCGCGTGCCGAGGGTTCGAGTCCTTCTGCCCCTGCCACAAACAAGTCCTTGAAAATGGCTTATACAAGCCGTTTTTGAGGATTTTTTGTTTTTCTGATACTTCTATAAATAGCATAAATTTGTCGGTCTGCTGTTTATTTGATGTTTATTGCCACTGAAAAATACTAAAGTTTACCGAATAATACAAAAAGTAAATTGCTTTTCTCTGTAAAATATTCAAGGCTATACACTTCAATTTTCCTTTGGAGTGCATAGCCTGTTTTTTATGCTCTTTATTATGTCGGTGTTCCCTATCCTGCGTATCTGTTTGATGTGGGCGTTAGCAGATTGTCAAGTGTTTCCGCTGCGGCTTCATCTGCTGACTTTATGGCGTGGGCATATATCTTGCCTGTTGTGGTGCTGTTTGTATGTCCTAAACGCTTTGCAACCGTTGTTATAGGCACTCCCCCTGCTATTTGCAAGGTTGCGTTTGTGTGACGTAGTGAATGTAATGTGATATACGGCAATTTATCCCTATGCTTATTCACAAATTTTGAAAACCAACTTGAAATTGTGTTGGGATTTATCGGCTCTCCTAAATCGTTTGTAAATATATATCCGCTTTCCTGCCAACGGTCACCCACCTTTATACGCCGTTTTCTTTGATAAGTCCTGTATGCACTCAAATAGTTTACGGCTGTTTGTGACAGTTTCATAACTCTTTCGGAACTTCTGTTCTTTGTATCGTCCTCAAATATACCTTTTTCCTTTGTGTACTGCAAAGAACGGCACACCTGTAGTATTTTATTATCAAAATCAACGTCAGTCCATTTTAAGCCCAATAATTCCCCTCTACGCATACCCGTAAATAACAACATATGCACAACCGTTCTGTACGTCATAGGTTCGGTTTCCAATAAATCAAGCAATACCGCTGCCTGCTTTTCATCAAGGTATTTCGGCTCTTTATGTGCTACCTTTGGCGGTTTTGTGCGGTTACAAGGATTTGCAAACAGTACGCCCCATTCCACAGCGGTACTCAATATGGAAGAAATAAGCCTGTGATGATGTAAAATTGTTTCTTCTGAAAGGGGTTTTTCTATATCGACAGCCTCAAATACTTCATTCAAAGGTTGCTCTAAAGCGTTGCATAGTTTTTCAGCGTTATTAAATGATACATTGTTACCCTTACGGATTGAAATAACAGTTGTATTTGGCACTCCTGAAAGCCTTACAAGGGCAGCGGTAGTCATATTGTTGTCTTTTATATATTTATCAAGGTCAATCTTGCATTTATATTTTGTGTCAAGCCTTATTCCGCCCTCTGCAAGGTTTTTGTAAAATGCTCTCAAATGAGGCGGCTGAATTTTTGACAACTTTATGTGTCCTATTGCAGTATTTATGCGAGGTAACATACTTTTATAGCGTTCATATGTTTTTGGTCGCAAATCCTTTTTACGGTCATTGAACCATATTTCCGCAAAATCAGCAAATTTTATATTATTATTTAAAGTCTGTCCGTTTCTGCATTGTTCCTCAAACAGCACCGCTTGTCGCTGTACTTCTTTTTCAATCTGCTTTGGTGTCATATCCGGCTCAGGCGTGTAGGTCATTGTACGGCGTATCTGCTTGTTATTTATGTCATAACCGCAGGAAACCGTAATCTGATAACTGTTGTTGCGTTTACGGATTGTTGCCATTGTTATTCCGCTCCTTTTTCAAGGCTTTTATATGCTCAATAGCATTGTCTAACAAAACCTTTTCAACTATTTCACTTTGATTAACAGTAGCCACTGTAAACAAGTCATCTACGGTCAATTTACGTGAATATTCTCTATCTGTTTCAACTAAACTTATAATTTTTCCACTACTTGAAATTGACAATATTTTATCCGGAACTTGTTTTTTAATATTTAGATATTTTTCTATAGCCGATACCACTTGCAAACATTCATACTCTTTTGTATCAATTATTTTTTTTAACTCAGCAAAATCTATATTGCTTTCATCACACATTTCTTTTAAAACATCCTCAGGAATATCACAAGCCTGATACCCTAATTCCTGTAATACGGAACTCATTTCTGTTTCTAAAAGCAAGTTTATTGTAGGGCATATCATTCCATAGTCTTTATAAAAATGCAACACGTCTATAGCCTTTTCGCTTAATCCTGTGTATTCGTTTATATCTTTTATATTCGTGTCTGTTGTTGCAACATCAGACAGCCCTAACAGGTAATCAGAGGATACCTCAAATAGATTTGCGTATTTAACTAAAAAATCCGTTGTAATATCTCTGTCACCGTTATAGTGTTTAGTTATTGTGGAAGTATCGCATTTTAACTGTTCGGCAATCTCTTTCCTTGTTTTTCCGCTGCTATCTATTAGTTTTTTTAGCCTATCAGCGGTAATATTTTTGTCACACATAATACTGCTCCTTTACTTAATTTGGCACATAGCCACAATAATTTAAAAATATGGCAAATAGTCTTGACTTTTAAATTTGTCACATATATAATATATTGTGTCAATACGTCATCATAATCATATAATAATTTATTGATGATGATTTGTCAATATAAAAATGAAAGGATTTGAAAAAATGTTAGCAAACGCCGACATCAGAACAAAAGCAAAAGAAAAGAAAGTGCGATTTTGGGAAGTTGCCGAATATCTGAAAATCAGCGAACCGACTATGACACGAAAACTCAGAAAGGAATTACCCAACAAAGAAAAGCAGGAAATTCTTAAGATTATTGATGAAATAGCAGCGGAAAAGCAAACAGGCAATACATAAAAAAACGCCGTCCCGAGTGCTACCAACACCCAAAACGGCTAAGGCCGACAACCTATCAAAACGTACAGCCCTATAAATATTATAACAATATTTCTAAAGGCTGTAAATACTCTTTACAGAAAGGATTTACATAAAATGACCGATAATATAACAACTTATAAAATACCACGTATGCGAACAGTATCGGAGGCAGCAAAGGAATTAAAAGAAATGGACGAAAACACCGCAGTTACGGAATACCACATCAGGCAACTTGCATTATCAGGCGTTTTGCCCAGAGTACAGGCAGGACGTAAAATGTTAATCAACTTTGATTTACTTCTTGAATATTTGCAGAATCCTACCGCAGACAAATTCAGAGTACATACTACCGCTGCTAATGTAAACGGTATTAGAGCGATTTATTAAGGCGGTGGAATTTTGGGAAATCATAGAATGTTTACAAACACTATTACTGACAGCGATTTATTTTTAGAGATGTCTTTATCGGCACAGGCTCTGTATTTTCATTTGGGTTTACACGCAGATGATGAAGGCTTTGTAAGTAGCCCTAAACGTATTGTAAGAGCAACAGGCTGTAACGAAGATGATTTAAAATTGCTTATTGCTAAAGGTTTTGTTATCTGCTTTGACAGTGGCATAATTGTAATTACTCATTGGAATTTGCACAACAGCATTAGAAAAGACCGTAAAAAAGATACCTTTTTCAAGACCGAAAAAGCGTTATTATCACTTAATAGCGGTGTATATTCAGAGATTGATAACCATTTGTCAACCATTTGTCAACCAACTGTCAACCATTTGTCCGCACAAGATAAGATAAGTAAAGATAATATAAGTAAAGATAATATAAATAATATGTCAACTTCCGTTGACGGTCGAAATGCTTTTGACTATCAATCTGTTGTTAATTCTTTCAATTCAATATGCGTAAGTCTGCCGACTATTCAAAAACTCACTGACAAACGCAGAAAGAGAATTAAGAATGCTAAAACGATTTTGGGTAAAACGTCCTTTGAAGAACTGTTCCAAATTGTAGAAAATTCAGACTTCTTAACAGGTCGCAACGGCATATGGAACGGTTGCGGATTTGACTGGATATTTAACCCTAACAACCTTACAAAGATTATTGAGGGGAATTACAATAACAAACAAAAAACAACAGTTAATACACAACGGAATTATGGGGGAAATTTTTGGGATGAATGATATTATTAATTCTATATTAGAAAAAAACAAAGATAGTGCAAAAGAGGGTGACTATGTCAAAGACGATATTTTATATTGTGGAAAGTGTAATCAGCCCAAACAATGTATAAAAGAATTTCCGATAGGCAGTGGCACAATGAGAAATTTCCCTATCATCTGCAAATGTGATATTGATGAAGAAGAAAAATATAAAGAACGGATGCGCCGTCAAAAATGGGATGAATATGTAAAACAACTTTATAGACAAGGGCTGACCGATAAAGCCTACCTAAAAAACACTTTTGAAAATGACGATAACCGCAACCCTGGTATTACATATTTTTGCAAAAAGTATGTTGAGAGTTGGCAAAAGCAAAAAGAACATAATAACGGTGTGTTATTTTACGGTGGTACAGGCGGTGGAAAAAGTTTTTATGCCTGCTGTATTGCCAATGCTTTACTTAAAAAAGGCGTTAAGGTATTTGTCAGCCGATTGTCTGACCTCGTTAAAAACCAAACAAAAAATGATACAACTGATGTAAATCTGAATCTATTTGATTTAATTATTCTTGATGATTTGGGTATAGAAAAAGCAACGCAGACTGCATACAACATTATAGATGATATTTACAGAAGCGACATTCCGTTGATTGTCACAACAAATTTAATGCCTACGGAATTGAAAAATCCAGATAGTATAGAAAAAGAGCGAATATACAGTAGAGTTATTGAAATGTGCTGTATTGTGCAAAAAGTAGATGTTAAAGTCAGTCGCTTTCAAATTGCGAAATCAAAGAATAAACAAGCGTTGCAAGACTTAAATATATAAAAACAAAAGCCATTCCCACAATGTAGGAACAGCCCTTGTAAAATACTAATCTCTAATGATATTTTACAACAAATAAGGGTGGCAGTCAATGACAAATGAAGAACTTGCAATACAAATTCAGTTAGGACATACAGAGCATTACGCTGAACTATGGCAGAATGTACGGCGATTGATGTATAAAATCCTGCACAATAAAATATCACGCATTGAATTGCCGAATTATATTTCCGCTGAGGATATGGAACAGGAATTGTATTTTGCCCTCTGTAATTCAGTACAAGCCTATGACGATACAAAGCCTTACAAATTCAATTCATATCTTGAATATCAAATAAAGAAAGCAATTCACTCCGCACTGCCAAGCAAACCAATAAAAGAGTATTCATATAATCAGACTACAGGCGAGGACGAAGAAACGGAACTTATAGATTTTATTGCTGACAATTCCGCTGAAGAAAGGTTGAAAGATATTGAACTTACGGATATTCAACTTCTGACAAGGCAGGCGGTTTCTGAATTGCCAATACGTGAAAAGTCTGTTATCAGCCTATATTATTTTTATGGTCAAAGCCTTAATCAAATAGCCGAGAATTTGAATATATTGCCCCAAATAGCACGAAAAACAAAGAATAAAGGTTTGCATATATTGAGGCAAAACAAGGCTATACGCTCAATTTACGGCGAATTAGAATGGCACTACGCACACAATTACCGATTTTACCGCCCCTAAAAAAGGAAGTATCCCGAGATTTCCAAGCCCCTAAAAAGAAAAGTTACATTTGTAACACCCTAAAAAGGAAATATCCGGATATTTCGGATACCATAAAAAAGAAATATTTGGAGATTTTAGAGGCCATAAAAAGAAAAGTAATATTTGTAATGCCCTAAAAGTAGTATCAAGACATTCAAGACACCCTAAAAAGAAGTATCCGGCTGTTTCGGCTACCTAAAAAAAGCAGCGGTTGTTTATTCCGCTGCAATTCTCTATTTCGGTTTATTTTCCTCAAGCCATTTGTATAAACGCTCAATCGTTGCCTTTACGTCCTCTGTATTTTCGTATTTATCCGGGTGTTTCAATCTATCTTCAAGACAACGCTTTTGCCATTTGTAGTCGCTCATCATAGGAATGTTGACAATCGGTGTCGCTCCTGTTGTGTCCGGTGGTACGGTTTCAAAATTCCCCTGATTATCCGGCTTTACATATCTTTCAATATTAAATTCTGTGTCACAAAGTGTTATTGTATTATTCATAGTTTCGCCTCACTCTCACGCCCTGCTTTATATGTGGCGGTTAAAAGTAAAACTAAAAAAGCACTGTAATTATCTTTTTTGAGTTGAGAATACTCTTTGTTAAGGTGACAAACAACCTTTGCCATTCCGTCAAAGTCTGATTGCGGTATATTGAGTTTTGATAGTTCTAATTGTACAAGCCTGTCCGTTTCTTGAAATCTATCTATTGTCTGCTGTGAAAAGCCTTTGTTTAGTTTTTGCGAATATGTAACTTCCATTATAAAAAATCCTCTCTAAAAATGTATTGATTTATCGCAGCGGATAGACTATAATTTACTTATCCGCTACGATAGTGTTGCGGTGTTGCCCTTGTAGTGCTTTGGTCGGTTTTTACAAGGGCGTTTTCTTATGCCACTGAAAAGCGTTTGCTTGTGGTCTGCTTTGTGTACTGCTCGTACAAATCGGCGTGTGTTACTTTGAATTTCCTACTGTCAAAGCGGTTGCTTGTTACGGTTGTAAAGCGGATTTTATATGCTCCTGCTTTCAGTTCCTCAGTATTCTGTGCAATAAGTTCTGCCTTTAATTCGTCCTGAATGGCAGTTATTTCGCTTTGGAGTTCCTCTACTTTTGCCTGTAGATTTTTTAATCTCCTGACTTTTGCTGTGATGTTCTTTGTACTCATTGTGTACGCTCCTTTATAATAATTTTGGTGGGCTGTCTGATTTCCGTTGCCTTACGCCCTTGCAACCTAACGCATTTACAGAATAACGAGCCGTTTATCAACAGGTGTCCGCTGTCCCTCTCTCATCTTGTCTATATTATACTACGTACATAGTAAAACGTCAATAGGCAATTTGCACAAACTATGTACGTAATTTTCGTGCATTATAACTATGTACATAGTAAACAAGTTGTGATATAATAATATCGTAGAGGAACGGTGGCGGTTGTTCCAGCCCCTAATGAAAGGGGGTGAAGTGCTTGGAATATTTGGCAATTATAACAATTATTCTTATTGTGGCTACAGGCTACATAATCAGCATAAAAAAATAACCGCCCTGTATCTGCCAATACAGAGCGATTAAATCTTTTTTAGTTTCTCTTACAGCGGAACAGCCTATGCCGTTCCTTTGCACGTTTATTATAATACAAAAGTAATATAATTGTCAATAGATTAGGTGATATAATTATGGATAACAAAGAAAAGAAAAAACAATATGATTTAGAATATGCCAAAAAAAATTTAAAACGTATTCCGTTAGATGTAAAGATAGATAAATACAACGAAATTAAAGCCCACGCTGAAAGTCAAGGCGAAAGCGTAAACGGATTTGTTAAGCGTTCTATTGACGAAACAATGGAGCGTGACAAGGTAAATAAAGACGAATAATTCAGAAGTCGGCAAGTCTTGAAATATAGGCTTGTCTTTTTTTATTTACGGCAGCGGTAAAGCATATATTTCCGCTGCTCATATCAAAACAAAGCACAAACACCCCATACGTGCCGAGAATTAGCCTGTATGAGGTTTTTGTTGTTTGGTAGTGTAATTTTATGTTTACATAACAAAACGCCATATAAGCAAAATCAGGCGATATTATAAAACACAAAATAACTTACCTGTAACTTGCTTATAACTTTAATTATCAAAAATACTGTGTTTCTGTTAATTGTGTGATGAATACTTAAAAAATACTGACTACGGCTAATAAAAAACGCCCACTGTTCGCACACTCATACACCACACATAACAAGTAAAATACAGTTGATGTTCATCTGCTGTTTATTTGACGTTTATTTCTGCCATAAACAGCAAAGATTTACTACAGTTTACAAAGAATAAATACACCGAAAACCGCATAAATACTGACTTATTCACGTTTACTAAATTTCACAAAAACTTTGATTTAGCACTCCAAAACCGCGTGCCGAGGGTTCAAGTCCTTCTGCCCCTGCCAAGCAAAAACGGCTTAAACACTGCGTTTAAGCCGTTTTTTGAAATATAAATATGTGCGGGATGTGGTTTGTCAGACCGATATTTTCACTTGTTTTTCTGTCAAAATGCGTTATTTAGTGTTAATAATTCCAACATTTCCGTCTGCTACATCATCAAAATAGCATCAATTTTTCGAGGGTGTTTTTATGGAAAAAGATAATAAGTTAATTGAAGATCTTTCTAATAAAGCTATATCAAACTCAAAAGATTTATTTTCATATCTAAAAGAACCATATGATCGAGCTGCTGATTCTTTAATTAAAGCTTTTGTGGATCACAATTCTATTAATGAGGATGATATTGATTTGGTCGCTGTGAATTTGCTCGCTCGTAAATGGGTTAGAAAAATAAAAAGAAATAAAGAAATAATGGACAAAGCTAACGAACAATTCAATGTGCTTTTAAAATATTATAAAAATAAGTCTCCAAATTCTATAAATATTAATAAGCCAGACGACGAATGGCTATATTATTTTTTTGAATTGTCATCAATGATTAATGATAGTTCGTTTCAGGAAATTTGGGCTCACCTTCTTATGAGAGAACATATTGAACCAGGTAATGTCACTAAGGTAATGTTAAACAAATTAGCTATGCTTGACTCAAAATCCGCTGAAACATTTACAAAATTATGTCAACTTACTTATGAGTTAATTTTAGAAAACGAAGACGAATGCGAAACAAGTTATATTCCTTTAGTGGTCTACGAAAACGATTTTAAAGAACATTATTATACAAGAGAGGACTTTAAAAACACCCTACATAAATATATGGAATATTGTCCTACCGATGACGAATTGGAATTTTTAAGTGAGGTAGGTTTAATTAAATTTAATAGCAAAGGAGAGAATTTTATATATTTCTTTGACGATATAGATGCCAATTTTAGTTGTGATAAGGGTTCAATAATTATTAAGGGAACATATAATGAAGCAGATAGAGATTATCAAGTTACTACAGGATATGTTTTTTTTACACAAACGGGTTTATCTTTATATCGTATGTTGAAAAATCATTATGAAGAGTACGAAGATTTATGGATAGTTTTAAATAATTTCGTTAAATCGCAGGCTCCAGATAATAAATTCTTATCCATATGAGCGTTCAAATATATAGTAAAGTTTGATAAAAGGGAGGATATCAATGCCAATTGTGCAAGCTAAATGCACCAACTGTGGTGCTTCGTTGAAAGTCGATAACACAAAAGATGCGGCAATATGTCAATATTGTGGTTCGGAATTTATCGTTGAAAAAGCTATAAATAATTACGATATTACGAATCACAATATTATAAATGCAGATGTTGTAAACATTTATAACTCTAATAGCAACACATCACACCATAGTAAGTCATCTAAAACAACAGTGGACCAGTATATTGACATGATCGATAAAGCTGGTGCTAATAGATTACTATCTCATAATTACCTTGCAAATTTATTGCTCACAATAAACGAAAACCCTTGCGATAAGAAATCTATAATACTTTTAAATAAGTTTGATAATTATTGTAACAATCTAGACTTCAAGTTTAATTTTGATTATGTGGATTATGTTCATCTAGATAGCAGATTTTCATACCAAGCACTATGGGAATCCGCTAATTACGATAAAAGCCAGAATGATGGAAATAACTTTTATGACTGGATTGATGCAGCAACAGAATCATTTAGTGGTATATACGAAAAGCTAAAAATAATTCAAAAGAAAATGTCGGATTATTATATAAAACTAATAAAAGACGGTTTAGCAGATGCGTGGTTTACACAAAGTTTTGGTAAAGAAATCACTTTATGGGGTGTAAAAGCAAACAAATATGGCGTATTTATAGATGTTGACAAATATTTAAAAAACAAGTTTCTTTTACCTTATTTTATTGAAGGATTGAAAAATGCAAACAATTATGAATTAAATAGAACAAGTAGAGCTCCATACCTATTTTGTCTCGGGAAATTTGACATACATTGGGATTCTGAATATGGTAATTATACTGTAACGAATCAAAGCTACTATCTAATAAATATCAACCAAGAAAGAGTAGATAAATACAAGAAGCAGAGAGTTTGTCAATACTGCGGGGGTGAATTTAAAGGCTTGCTTAAAAAAACATGTTCTAAATGTGGCAAGCCTAAAGATTATTAATTTCTTCTAATCTTTGTTTACACCATAGCAAAAATTAATACGCAGGATTGATTAACTCAGTCCTGCGTTTTTCGTTATGTTTTGATTCTTAAAACTGAAAGTCATCCGTTATGCCATCTAACTTTGTCATATCTCGTTTTACATAGTAGGTTTCAGTGATTTCAGAGGTTGTATGTCCGAGCAAATCTGCAACCTGTCTTGGTGTGATGGATTTTATTGTTCCGTCAGGTTGTTTTATTCCGTTTACGAGGTTCGTAGCAAAGGTGTGGCGGAGTGAGTGTAAGCCTTTGGTTTCTATGCCTGCGGCTTTGAGGATTCTGTAATAGCGTTTTCTGAAATTTACCGGTCGGGTGAAGTTGCCGTTTTCATCGGGTATCAGTGGTGAATCCTCATCGAAGTATAGTTCTCTTCTCAGGTCAAGTATCATTTCGATTGCAGTATCGTTGAGCGGAACATCTCGTTTGCTTGTTGCACTTTTCAGCTTGCCAACCTTGATTTCTCTTCCTTTTTCTGCTGTTACTCCGTCACGCTTTGAAATTTCCTTAACACCTCTGTTAAGGTGCATCACACGATTGTCAAGGTCAATGTCGCTGTTGATAAGTCCGAGAACTTCGCCTGTTCTCAAACCTGTGTTCAGCATTAGGATATATGCGGCGGCTTGCTGATATTTTCTTTTGCCGTTTGAAAATGTGCTGAACGCTTCATCTTTGAATATTTTAATCTCTTCCGGCGTGAACACCGTTATGGTTTCGCGCGTCGGAAGATTTTCTTTGTCCTGCGCCGCCAGAAAGTTGCTCTTCTTAATCATTGGTGCACTTATCATTGGATTTCTGTCAATGTACTCTTGTTGAGTAAGATAGCGGAAATATTCATTCAGGACATTATGCACTTTCTTGACCGTAGTGTAGGCATAACCCTCGTTCATCTTATCATTGAGCAATTTTTTAATATCAGCCGACTTGACATCTCCGACTACCTTATCGCCGATATACGGATAGATTTGATTTTTCGCAGTACATTCATACCTATCATATGTAGTGCGTTCAACGGAAGGAAATTTGAATACCTCAAGCCAGTTCTGCATACTGTCTTTCAGCCTTTTCTTTGTTTCTTGCGACTCAATTATTGAGTCGTTAAACGCCGCAATATATTCCGTCATTTTCTTATTGACTTCGGCTTTTGTCGTACCCGAAAAGCTCTTTCTTTTACGCTCACCGCTTTCATCCATATACCATACAACACCGCCCCAACGGTTGTCCGTCCTCTTAAAAGCGTTGCCGTTTGTAAGTAATTTCCTTGTTGACATAATATCAGCTCCTTTTCAAGTACAACAACATACCATAAATTAGTTTGAATATCCAGACCAAATCTGAATTTTTCAAATATCACCTGTGTCGGTTTTATTCATCTTTTTCGATTACTTTCCTGCTGATTGCAATAAAATCGCAACACGGGTGACACACGGCTCAACAGAGGGATTACATTGACATTGTAAATCCCTGCTCCTCGTCATTTTCGATTTCATTCTGACTAACTGTTCTATCGGTTTTAAGTCCGTGAGCAATCTTTTTCTCTTCAAGTTTAGACTTGAGTTTGCTGTCAACCTGACCGAATAATTTTGCTCGTTTACGTTTGCAACTATTTGCAATCAATTTTGCGAGCGTAAGGACTATTCCTGAAACAGATCGCTCAACACTTGATTTATCAATTTCCTTTGTCGAGGTTTCTTTAGATAATAAAATAACCGACTTCAAAATATAGTTTTTGATACTTCTGAATTCTTTGTTATCTTCAAGCGGTATATCGGGCTTTTCTTTATCGTGGTACAACGACAGCTTTTCTCTGTTGATTTCATTCCACTTTGAATAGGGCTTTGCAAGATTTTTATCCCTTGCAAGTTCGACTACAATATTGTTGACGGTTTCTTTGATTGATTTAGGGAGATAGCCGTACATCAATCTGCCGTTGTAACTTTTGAGCTGTTCAGCAAGTCTTCTGAACAGCTCAAGCATTTCATCTGAAATATAGACATCCGAATCTATATTTGAAATTAAATTATCAATTACATTCTTTGCTTCATTTTTCAGTTCGTCACGGATTTCTGTCTGCATTTCAAACAACTTGTATTGCTCATTTCTGAATATGTCATTACCGAAGGCCCTTCGCATACTCTCAATGCCATTGTTAGTGAGATATCCTTGTCCTGATTTAGAATAAACAAGCAGATGTATGTGAGGATGATGTGTTGTGTTATGAAATGCTCCGTACCACTGCAAGTCGCTTGGCTCTATTTTATGAGCCTTAGCAATTTCTAAAGCATTTCTTCTG
Organism: uncultured Clostridia bacterium; assembly: GCA_945980035.1. Taxonomy (GTDB): domain Bacteria; phylum Bacillota; class Clostridia; order Oscillospirales; family Acutalibacteraceae; genus Ruminococcoides. The sequence continues at coordinate 1,418 of CAMFQG010000044.1, read as the reverse complement.
ACTAAACTTTTCCAAGCATTTACATTGTTGTAGCAAAGTCTTTCAGCATCCTCTCTTTTAAGGCTAACCACATGAGTCCATACAATTCCATTATGATTTGAAACTTCATCAGCAACCTCATCAAGATTTATCTTCTCATCAGTTTGAGAAAACAATCCGTGTTTACCTATTTTCTCGACACCAGGTCTTTCGGCATAATAATTAACAAGTTTTTTAACACCATCTATCCTGTCAGCATTGCGTTCAAGAAATTCATTCAGAAACTCTGTTGCATTAGCCTTTGTCTTATTTTCAAGATAGGATTTCATTTCGGGATAATCCCAAGCTTCGGGAACAGTTTTAAGAGCAGTGCAAATTAAATCATTTTGCTTTTTAGTTGCAGGAGAGTTATCGATACCATTGGGCAGTTTTTCAACACCCTCACGAGTGCCCATGTATTTTATCAGCTTACCTGCATTTGATGATGCAGGATTTTTAATGTATCGGCTTGTAAAAATAATCTTCGGCATTTATTAACTCCGTTGAAATTTGTAAGCATCTTCAAAAGTTATGATACCGTTGTTTCTTGCAACTTCTTCTGCACAGAGATTATTGAGTGCCGATAATGAAACTTTATCAATCTGATTTGTTGCTGCAACGACATTGCTCAGCTTTGCTTGTTCTACAGCCACCTTGAACAGCATTTCGGAAATATTTTTCTCAACGCTTTCAATTTCGCTTTTAATCGTTTGTGCAAGGATTGGTGAAAGATAATCAATACATTTTTTCTGATGAAGATAACCTATGTAAAACTGAACAGCCTGACAGACAAAATCACTTTTTGAAGTTGCATTGGCATCATCAAGCATTTCTGTTATTTCTTCAACCATTGAAGGTTTCATCCAATAGGCATATTTTTTCTTGTTTTCGCTCATTTTTGATAGACTCCTCAATTTCTGATTTTTGACATACTGTAAAACCGCATAACAGTCGGCTCTGCCGTCTGATGTGACTCCGTGGGGAGACGCCCCACTTTAACCTGCTTAAAATAATTTTCTCGAAATTATGCGTTTCTCCGCAACTGCTCACTATGAAAGTAATCAATAGCTTCTTTGATAGGACGAATAGTATAGAGCAAAGTACCGTTGCGTTTTCGTCCGTCTTTTGTAATTACCTCTGTTCTTTCGGTCAAGATTAAATGTTTATCTTCAAGGCTTTGAACATATTTTCTGACTGTATTTTGACTCATTTTCAAAGCTTTTCCAATTGTTCGGTAGCTGGGATAGCACTGATATGTTTTCCTGTTCTCGCACCTCAAAAGATAACAGTACACAGCAATTTCTCCCGAGGATAAACCAAGACAAAATATTTCATTCGGCAAAGTGAAGTAATGTCTGTCTCTTATACACATCTCCGAGCCCACGAGACGTAGAGGAATC
>CAMFQG010000043.1 GCA_945980035.1 uncultured Clostridia bacterium | reverse complement strand
GTAGTCTTGAAAACTTTTTGTTTTTTCAAGTGTCTACTCTAAGGGGATTATATCAAACCTTGGTGCGGTGGTTTTTGTTTAGGTTAAGTTTATTTAATCTTAACTTTTACAGCCTTTGTTGGCTTTGAGTATGCAATCTTTTTGCCGGAAGTTACAAATGCTTTAACTGTAACTTTATACTTGCCTGACTTCTTAACCTTGATAGTCTTTGTAACCTTAGCTTTCTTTAGCTCTTTCTTGGATAGAGTAAACTTCTTGGTGTAGGTTTTCTTTCCAAGCTTGTAAGTTACATTGAAGCCCTTAGCATCCTTAACCTTCTTGTAAGTAACCTTAATTGCCTTCTTAGCGCCCTTAACTGTTACCTTTGATGTCTTTAGTTTCTTAACAGCAACAGTCTTGCCTTTTTCGATTACTTCACCGCAAACAGCGCAAACCTTGTCGCCTGTGTAGCCTTTTTCAAAGTAAGTAGCAGTCTTTTCATCTACTGTCTGTGTGTTTGCGTGATCGCACTCAGTTGGCATAGTAACCTCTGTAGGTCCTGTTACTCCTGTTGAGTCGGTTTCTGTAGGCACAGTTTCTGTTGGCTGTGGCACTGTTTCTGTTGGATTTGTTTCTTCTGTAGGCTCTGTAGTTTCAGTAGGAGCTTCGTCTAAGCTGATAAATTTAAAGCCGTTGTCCTTTGCATATATTTCAGCTTTAGTATTTGAGTAGCCTGTGATTTTAAATCCGTCAATTTTACACACATCGGAAGTTTCATCATCATAATAGTAACCAAATGCATACTCACCTATATCTGTTACACTGCTTGGTATTGTTATGCTTGTTAAGCTTGTACAATCTTTAAATGCACCCTCGCCTATATTTGTGACACTGTCGGGGATTGTTATACTTGTTAAGCTTTCGCAGCAATAAAATGCATAATCGTCTATACTCGTAACACTGCTTGGGATTGTTACACTTGTTAAGCTTGGACAGCTACAAAACGCATAATCGTCTATACTTGTTAAACCATCTTCCAATGTTACACTTGTTAAGCCTGTGCAGTCTTCAAAAGCAGTCCAGCCTATATCTGTTACACTGCCGGGAATTGTTATACTTGTTAAGCTTTCGCACCAAGCGAATGCACCCACGCCTATACTTGTTAAACCGTCTTCCAATGTTACACTTGCCAAGCTTTTGCAACAATTGAATGCCATAGCTCCTATATCTGTTACACTGCCCGGGATGGTTACACTTGTTAAGTTTGTGCAATATTCAAACGCATTATTACCTATACTTGTTACACTGCTTGGTATTGTAAAGCTTGTATCGGTCTTGCCTATTGCGTATTGTATAAGTGTAGTCTGGTCTTTGTTATACAAATTACCGTCTATAGAAGAGTAATTTTCATTATTGCTATCAACATCAATGCTTGTTAAGCTTGTGCATTCGTAAAAAGCCTCATCACCTATACTTGTAACACTGCTTGGGATTGTTATACTTTTTAAGCTTGAGCAACAATAAAATGCAACTGCACAAATTCCAATAGTGTCATCCTTAAGAGTTACAGTTTCTGGACATTCACCCTTATATTTATAAGCATGTTTTCCTGCATACACTATTCCGTCAGGTTGGTTATCATACCAAGCTGTATTGTTAAATGCATCACTACCTATACTTGTTACACTGTCCGGTATGGTTATATTTGTTAAGCTTGTGCAGTCTTCAAATGCACGTTCGCCTATGAATGTTACACTGCTTGGGATTGTTATACTTGTTAAGCTTGTGCAGTCTGTAAATGCATAATCACCTATACTTGTCACACTGCTGGGGATTGTTACGTTTGTTAGGCTTGTACAGTTAGAAAATACCCAACCTTCTATACTTGTTAAACCGTCTTCCAATGTTACACTTGTCAAGCTTTCACAGTTACCAAATGCATTAACGCCTATACTTATAATACCGCTTGGAATTGTTACACTTGTTAGGCTTTTGCAATCACAAAATGCATCCATGTCTATACTTGTTACAGTATGACCGTCGATTTCACTTGGAATTTCAAGGTCTGTATCAGAGCCGTTGTAACGTGTAATTTCCGCTGTGTCCTCCCCTAAAATTTCGTACTCATAATCTCCGCTGATTTCTGCACTTGCAGTTATGGGTGCAACTGCAAATAAGCTTACGAGCATCAGCAAAGCCAATACGATGGATAATGATTTCTTAATTTGTTTCATAATCTAACCTCCTTAAATATTTAAAGAATATTCTGATAGTTTAATAATAGTACACAAGGGGAAAATTGTCAATATAAAAAGCAAAAAGGGCACAGAAAACTGTGCCATTTTGCCAAATTATCTAAGTTTATTTAACCTTAGCTGTTTTTGAGCCTGTATCTTTTGAATAAGCTATCTTTTCACCTGAGGTCGTGAATGCTTTAACAGTTACTTTGTACTTGCCGGACTTCTTGACTTTAATTGTCTTTGTAACTTTTGCTTTCTTTAACTCTTTCTTTGACAGAGTAAACTTCTCGTTGTAAGTTTTCTTGCCAAGCTTGTAGGTTACTGTAAAGCCTTTTGCGTCCTTAACCTTGCTGTAAGTAACCTTGATAGCCTTTTTAGCAGGCTTAACTGTTACCTTTGGTGTCTTTAACTTCTTAACAGCAATAGACTTGCCTTTTTCAATTACCTCACCGCAAACAGCGCAAACCTTGTCGCCTGTGTTACCCTTTGTAAAGTATGTAGCGGATTTAGCGCCCTCTGTCTTTGTAGTTGCGTGGTCGCACTCTGTAGACTCTGTTGCTCCTGTAGGATCTTCGTCTAAACTGATAAATTTAAAGCCGTTACCATTTGCATATCTTTCTGCTTCTGTATCTGAGTAGCCTGTAATTTTAAAACCGGCAATTTTATGCTCATTGTAATTATCATCATAATAGTAACCTACTGCATCATAACCTATACTTGTTACACTGTCCGGTATCGTTATACTTGTTAAGCTTGTGCAGTTATAAAATGCCTTTTCGCCTATACTTGTTACACCGTTTTCTATTGCTATACTTGTTAAGCTTTCACAACCCATAAACACAGCATACCCCATACTCGTTACACTGCTTGGTATTGTTATACTTGTTAAGCTTTTGCAGTCAGAAAATGCACACTCACCTATACTTGTAACACTATTTGGAATTATAAAGTTTGCGTCAATTTTTCCTATTGCGTATTGTATAAGTGTAGTTTGGTCTTTGTTATATAAATTACCGTCTATAGAAGAGTAATTTTCATTATTGCTATCAACATCAATACTTGTTAAGCTTGTGCATTCATCAAACGCTCTATCACCTATGCTTATTACACTGTCCGGAATTGTTATACTTGTTAAGCTTGTGCAGTCAGAAAATGCAAAATAACCTATATCTGTCACACTGCTTGGGATTGTTATACTTGTTAAGCTTTTACAGTGCCTAAATGCCCAACTGTCTATATATGTTACACTGCTTGGGATTGTTATACTTGTTAAGTTTGTGCAGCCAGAAAATGCCCAACTGTCTATATATGTTACGCTGCTTGGGATTGTTATACTTGTTAAGTTTTCGCACCCAGAAAACGCATCATCACCTATCCACCAAACACTATTTGGTATTATAAAACTTGTATCGGTCTTGCCTATTGCATATTGTATAAGTTTTGTTTGGTCTTTGTCATATAAATTACCGTCTATGGAAGAGTAATCTTTATTATTGCTATCAACATCAATACTTGTTAAGCTTGTGCAGTAACAAAATGCATCACTGCCTATACTTGTTACACTGCTTGGGATTGTTATACTTGTTAAGCTTGTGCATTCTTCAAACGCACTATCACCTATGCTTATTACACTGTCCGGGATTGTTATGTTTGCAAGGCTTGTGCAGTATCTAAAAGCACAAGCACCAATGCTTGTAATCTTTTTCCCGTCAAGCTCTGACGGAATAGTAACCTCTGTCGCACTGCCTGTGTAGCCTGTAATTTCCGCTGTGTCGTCCTCTAAAATTTTGTACTCATAATCTCCGCTGACTTCTGCACTTGCAGTTATGGGTGCAACTGCAAATAAACTTACGAGCATCAGCAAAGCCAATACGATGGATAATGATTTCTTAATTTGTTTCATAATCTAACCTCCTCAAATATTTATAAAAATATTTTGATAACTTAATAATAGCACACAAGGAATTATTTGACAATATAAAAAAACAAAAATGGCACAGAAAATTCTGCGCCATTTTTTGCGTTATTTAAGATTATTTAACTTTAACTTTTACAGCCTTTGTTGGCTTTGAGTAAGCAATCTTTTTGCCGGAAGTTACAAATGCTTTAACTGTTACTTTATACTTGCCGGACTTCTTGACTTTGATTGTCTTTGTAACGGTAGCTTTCTTTAACTCTTTCTTGGATAAAGTAAACTTTCCGTTATAAGTTTTCTTGCCCAGTTTATAAGTTACCATAAAGCCCTTTGCGTCCTTAACCTTGCTGTAAGTAACCTTGATAGCCTTCTTAGCACCCTTAACTGTAACCTTTGGAGTTTTCAGAGTTTTAGCCGCAATAGTTCTGCCCTTTTCAATTACTTCACCGCAAACAGCACAAACCTTATCGCCTGTGTTACCCTTTGCAAAGTATGTAGCGGATTTTGCGCCCTCTGTCTTTGTAGTTGCGTGGTCGCACTCTGTTGGTTTTGGATCTGTCGGTTTCGGTTCAGTTGGCTGTGGGACTGTTTCTGGTGGAGTTGTAACTGACGGTAGAGTTGTATCAGGAGTTTCATCAATAACATCAACACAGTTATACTGATATTTATTGTATGTTGTAACATTCATACTGTTCTGAACATAAGCTTTGATTGTATAAACACCAAGCTTTGAAGGTGTGAACGTATATTTGTTATCCAATGTGTAATATGGAATGTTATTAGCACCGTCAGGATCAGTAATAACGAACTTGTAGAATAGTAAGTTTGTACCTACAGCACCGCCGATAGCATCGTTAGTAAATGTAATTGAAGAATTTTTCTTGATCTGTACCCTTGTGCCAAGGCTGTTTGAGAAAGCTCTGATAAATACTGACTCAAGTGTTGAAGCGTCCTTGATAACAAAGCTCATGGAACGGCTGTTTTCGTTGCCTGCTGTATCAGTTACGTCAACTGTGATTGTGTAGTCGCCAGCAGAAGTAGGAACCCAAACAACAGATGAAGCCGCACCGTCGGAAAGAACAGTACCGTTTACGCTGAATTTGTAAGTTACGTCACCCTCTGAAGATTTTGCTGAAGCAGAAATCTTGATTCCGCAAGTTGTGTATGAAGGTGATTTTACATCAGTAGTAAAGCTTGAAATCTTAACAGGGCCTGTGCTGTATGGCTCCCACTGACCTGTTTTGTTGTTGTAAATGTTATTTACACCGGGGAAAGCTAAGTCGCCTGTCTGGTTACTGTTGCTGCCGCCGTTAAAAATAACATTACCGTATGATTTCGGAACAACATACTCAAATACGCCTTCGCCCAAATCTGTCATTTTAACGCCCGGCCAAGCAGCATTCTTATCTGACTCACTGTTCCACATATAACAGTAAGGGGTTGACCAACCTGCATCATTCTGCAAGAAGACAGAACTTTTTTCACCTGCAGGTGTTGTAGCCTGTGTAGCCTGTGTTGTTATTGTTTCACCAACTTTCATATTGTATGTAGTGGCAGCTGAAACAGAAGTGGAAAAAATCGAGGTGCTTGTAATCAGCAATAGCATCACAAGAGAAACAGATATCAACTTTTTAAATTTATTATTCATAGTAAACCTCCTCAAATATTTATAAAATTATTTTGATAAATCAATAATAGCACACAAGGAATTATTTGACAATATAAAAAACAAAAATGGCACAGAAAACTGTGCCATTTTACTAAATTATCTAAGTTTATTTAACCTTAGCTGTTTTTGAGCCTGTAGCTTTTGAATAAGCTGTCTTTTTACCTGAGGTCGTGAATGCTTTAACAGTTACTTTATACTTGCCTGACTTCTTAACCTTTATAGTTTTTGTAACCTTAGCTTTCTTTAGCTCTTTCTTGGATAGAGTAAACTTCTTGGTGTAGGTTTTCTTGCCAAGCTTGTAGGTTACTGTGAAGCCTTTAGCATCCTTAACCTTCTTGTAGGTTACTTTGATAGCCTTCTTAGCACCCTTAACTGTTACCTTTGGTGTCTTTAACTTCTTAACAGCAATAGACTTGCCTTTTTCGATTACTTCACCGCAAACAGCGCAAACCTTATCGCCTGTGTTACCCTTTGCAAAGTAAGTAGCAGATTTTGCGCCTACTGTCTTTGTTGTTGCGTGGTCGCACTCTGTTGGCTCAGTTTCTGTTGGCTTTGGCTCTGTTTCGGTTGGTTTTGTTTCATCTGTAGGTGATGTTAAAGGATATGTTGGGATTTCACCGTCAACAGATACTATTGCAAATCCCACACTTGGGTCATAGCTGAAAATAACTGTTTCTCCGCCTGTTGTTGTAACAACACCGTCGTTGCCCATACCCTCAGGATGCCATCCGCCGTTGCTGTCCTTAACCTTGAAGTTAAATGTACCGGCAGGAGCATTTTCGATAGTTAAGTGATAGATTTCATCGTCACCCTTTGTCATACCGTTTGCAGGGTCTTCTGCCCAGTTTGCACCAAACAACTCAGGACTACCTACTACATAGTAGTCAAATACAGGAGCAGGAGTTGTTTCCTGTGATTCTGTTACAGTTGGTGTTGTTTCCTGTGATTCTGTAACGGTTGGTATTGTTTCCTGTGGTTCCGTTACAGTAGGTATTGTTTCCTGTGTTTCTGTTACAGTAGGTATTGTTTCCTTTGATTCAGTTACAGTTGGAGTTGTTTCCTGCGACTCTGTTGTAGGCTCTGAACTTTCTGTTGTAGGCTGTGTTGTTTCGGTAGTCGGTTGTGTTGGAGCAGTTGAAGGGGTAGTTACAGGAACAGGCTCGTCACCGATTGTAATCTGTCTTGTTGAGGAGGCTGTCTTGCCTGTTGATGTATCGGTAAGTACACAACCGATTGTGTAGTTGCCCTTTTCTGTAGGTGTCCACTGATACTGAGCATTTGTGCTGTTGGAAACTGTTGTTCCGTTTACCTTAAATTCATAGCTGTAATTACCGCTTCCGTTGTAAGCCTCTGCCATTAGGGTGATGTTACTTCCTACACCCTGTGCGCCTGCTTTGTCTGTACCGAAGTTCACCTCAAGAGGAGCCTCATTTACAACTGTATCTTTCAGTAATGCACCTACACGAGCAAGGGGAACTGTGATGTTATCAATATCCTCTTTTTCGTGAGAGGTTGATGGGTCATAGCTGTACTCAACATTTGCGTTGTCCTGCATTGTTGGGTCATATGGCAGACAGTCCATACCGGAAGTACCGTATGTTAAAATCTGCATTACGCCGATACCGTTGGTTTCAAGATAACTCTTGTCAATACCTAAATTCTTTAGAGGGATAGCTGTTTCGTAAATGAAACCGTATTCGTCCTTGTAGCCGGAATCCCTAAAGTCAACCCAATTTGAGTCTTCTTCAAAGGTTTCGCCTACTTTGTTACTTCCCTTTGGCTGTTTTACACCGATAATGCTGTCGCTCAATGTACCGTTGCCGTGAGCGATCTTAAAGCCGTTTTGGTTGTCCTGCTTTTCAAAGGATGTTACACCGATTGGAATAGCAGTATCATAGTTGAACATATAGTTGTCGGTTGCTTCGTCATATTTGTCTGCTTTAAATATTGAAGCACCGCCGTTTGAGTTGTTACTGTCAAATGCGATAAGAGTATCAACATTAGTTGTAAAGTTGATACCGCCGTCTTTTGCTACGCTGCCTGTGCAACCCCACACAAATGGTTTTGTAAACTCTGCACCTGATTCAATATCTGTACCCCATGCAGTACCGTCTGCGTGAATTTCAGGATTTACGCTTAATGCAAGGTACATCGGAATTGAGTTTCTCCAAGGTCTTGCTTCGTTAGAAGCAGCAAAATCGTCAGATGGAGATACAACGTAGGTTGTGTTAGCCATTTCCCACATAAAGTATATATTCTCATCATCCCAAGCCGCATAGAGAGCGTAATCGTCCCAAGGCTGTTCGTGCATTGAGGACGGCATATATACACGCGGGTCATCGTTTGCAACGCCCTGTGCAATAATCATAGAGCTGTCCCAATCGCTTGGATTTCCGTCAACTGTGATAGTCTTGTTTTTACCTAACTGCATATTCGGATTAGTACCGTATTTTCCGCTTATAGGTGCAGTTTTGTGTCCGTCAGAACCGGATGCAAAGGTTGTATCTGTTTTTGTGAAAGACCTTTTGTATGTGTAGTCCTTTGATGTTGTAACGCCATCTGCGTTAGTTGCCGTTAGTGTTAGAGTAATATCCTTTTTGCTGATTTTACCCTGACCTACGGATACTGTTGTGTCGCCTGTGTATTCATATACGGAGCCACCGTCAATTTGGTATGTACCCTTAACAGCATTCTTAAGACCGATTTTTACGTTAAGTTCCTCGGTTTTAAATAATGTTCCGCTTGCAGTGTATGCAAAGCCAGCAGGCTGTCCGTCAGGAGTACCGTAATCTACCCACTGATTGTCGGCAGTTAACAGTTTACACTCGCCCTTTTTTATGGGCAGACCGCCGTTTTCAGGGTATTGCTCCTTGTCAGGCTTTTCCTTACCGTTGTTTACGATAATATTTTCGCTTACAAATGCTGAACCTAAAGTGTAGAAATACTTGCCCTCAGCGTCCTGTTGCATAAGCTCGCCGGGCCACTCTGCATTTTCCTTTGTGCCGTATGCGTAGATGTAAACTTCATCCCAGTTGTAGCCTGAGTTATCAAAATATACGATTGATGATGCTACAGGAGTAGATGACTTTTTGTAGGTGTAGGTTTCGGTGGCAGTGTCCTTGCCATCGGTTGCAGTTAATACTAATGTGATAGTGTCACCGATTTCTGCATCCTCGCCTAACACAATAACGTCACCGTTTGCAAAGGCTGTCTTAGTACCGCCGTTTACAGTGTAGTAGGATTCCGTAGCACTTGAAACGCTGAGCTTTACGGAAATGCTGTCCATAAAGTCACCGCTTGGCTGTGATGCGGAAACAGCAAGACCTAATGAATATACACTTGCAGTTGCGTCCCAGCATTTGTTGCCGTAGTTGTTGGTTGTGTAGGTTGTGCCTACTTTCCAGATATAGCCGTCACCGCTGTGCTTTAAATCCCCTGTTTGGGAGCCGTTACCGTCATTGATTACAAATTTGGAAAATCCCACAGGGCAGGTGTAACTGTAGATATTACCGCTGACCTTTGTCATAGAAGCACCCGGCCAGTCTGTGTTGCCGCTTGGTGCGTCCCAATAGTGAATGTAGATTGTGTCGCCCCAATCTGTAGGCTTTTCAAAATAAATTACATCGCCTGATGCTGCGTCAGCCGATATTGCTAAGCACGTTACCGTTGATAATATCAACAGCATTGATAAAATTATGCTTAGTGATTTTTTTATTGTTTTCATAAACAAAACCTCCTTTTTATTTAATTTTATACTAAACTGAAAATATATACAACGGCTTTCAGTATAATTTGTTACAGTAATTATCAATTTCGTCAATATTGTTAAAAATGCAAAATCTTTTTGGTGAAAATGTTTAAAGAAAAATCAGAAATACAGGCATTTTAATTGCATTATTTTTTAGGATTTTTCTTGTATTGACAAGTTCTGTTTTCTAAATTAAAATGGTGTAAAGGATAATGTTAAAAGGAAAAATATTATGAAATACGGTATTATTTTTAACAAAAGCAATATGAATATCGGCGACGATATTCAGGCATATGCAACAGCAAGATTTCTGCCCCAAGTTGATTACTATATTGACAGAGAGCATATTGACGAGTTTCAATCGGAAAACAACGAGCCTGTTGCTGTAATTATGAACGCCTGGTATATGTGGCAAAAATGGAATTGGCCTCCCTCAAAGTGCATAATTCCCCTTATGACAGGCTTTCACTATGCCGACCACCAGCTGTCAAATCAGTGGTACGGCTCACCTGTGAAGTTTGAATTTCTCACAGGCATCGGCGCAGATTATCTCAACGCCTACGGCCCTGTAGGATGTCGTGATAATTTCACTTTGGAAAGGTTACAGGAGGCAGGAGTTGAGGGATATTTCAGCGGTTGCATTACTATGACCTTGCCAAATATGCCTGAAACCGAGGACAGGGGCAAATACATATATATTGTTGACGTTGACAAGAGGGTAACAAAGAAAATTCAGCAACAGCTTGAAAATGAGGATATTGAAGTTAAAATCAGTTCCCACATAAGGGAAAGAAACCCTGACCTTTCTTGGGAGGACAGGGTGAAAATGGTGGAGGATATTCTCACAAATTACCAAAACGCAAGGTGCGTTGTTACAAGGCGTTTGCACTGTGCTCTGCCTTGTTTGGCTATGGGTGTGCCTGTACTTTTGGTACGTGGTAATGAGGACGACACCCGCTTTAACCCTTATTATAAATTGCTTCACTTTTCCAGAGTTAAGGACTTCCTTGAAGGAAACTGTCGCTACGATTTTCTAAGTCCCCCTCCAAACAGCAACGAGTATCTGAAATACAGGATACAGATTATTGAAAACACAGAGAAATTCGTCAAGGAAATGGAAAATACCCACAAATCTCTTGATGAGCTTGTTAAAACTACATACACCGAAAATGACATAAAGCTGTGGCGACACGACGTTATGAAAAAAGCTTTGGAAACCTGGTTTTATGACAGCCACGAAAAGCATCAGGTGGTGGTAGAAAAAAACAAAAGAATTAAAGAGTTAACGGAAAAGAACAAGGAAAACAAGGAAAACATTAAAAAGCAAAAGGATACAATAAAGAAAAACAAAGAGAAAATCAAAGAAAAGAACGAAAAAATCGAACAGCTAAAGGACGAAAACAAACAGCTGAAAAAGTAGGTTGACTACCTTAAAACCCAGCCTCTGCTTTCAATTATCAAAGGTCGCTTGAAGAATAAGGTTAAGAGAAAGTAATATTATAAAAATTACAAGGAGAGATTTAAATGAGAGAATTAACTTTCAAAGGTTACTTGCTTTCACAACTTCAGGAATTATCCGGTTTAAACAGTACCTCTCTTTATACCTTTTCTCACCTTTCCTGCCACAATGCCAGATTAAAGGATGTATTAACACTGTATTTGGTGATGTACACAGAAGAAAATCTCAAAGATAAACTAATAAAAAAATTCGATTATCTGAACAGTTCCTGCGAAAAGCTTGAAGGACTTGATGACGATAATGCGGAAATCCATTTACAAAAGGACAGCCTTAGTGAATACAGAACGGTTTATAATAATTTTTTATATCAACGAAACCGTAAGGAACAGGAAAACAAACTTAAAAAAATGATATGTGTAAAAATTTCAGAGGTTAAGAAAGCAAAATCAGTGTCGAACTATCGAATATATAAGGAAATGAATTTGAATCCCGGAAATGTAAACGCATTCCTTAAAAACGAAGATACAAGCAAAGTGAGTTTAGATACGGCAAGAAAAATTTTAGCCTTTGTTAACGAATACTAATTTGTAAAAAAATAACTTGCTTATTATCTTGCTTATTATCTTGCGTATTCAATAAATCCAAAATGTTATTTTAGAGTAAAAAGTAAAAATTTAGAAAAATTTGCAACCATTTTGCTCCTTGGTGCGTATTATTAGTGAAAATCTAAAAGCGTTCTATTCTGTTTAGGCTAAAAACTATACAGGAAAATAATCGCACAGGGGTACAAAAATGAAAAAGAAAATAACACAAAACAACAGCGAAAGTGTAAATCTGCAATTTAAGCTGTTGTCGGCTATAGGGATAATAATTATCGTTGCGGGGCATTGTTATCACGGGGGAATTTCTCTTGGGTACGAGTGGTTTCCAACATATTCCTTTAATATTGCTCTGCTTGTTTTTATTTCAGGCTATTTCTACAATCCCGCACACCAGGACCATCCGCTGAAATACATATGGAAACGGACAAAGCGTCTGCTGATTCCTGCATATTTATGGAATATTGTCTATGGCTTGTTTATTCTGTTTATGGGAAGCTTCGGCTACACAATAGGCGGTGAGGTTAATTTATACAATTTGTTTGTAATGCCCTTTGTTGACGGAGAGGCTTTTCTCTATAACCTTGGCTCTTGGTTTGTATATCCGCTGTTTTTGGTATGCACCGTTAATGCTTTATTCAGAAAATTGCTGAAAATTATTAAGCTTGAAAATGAGTATATTATTACCGCAGTTTATCTTGCTGTGGGAATATTGGGAGTACAGCTGTCAATAAACAGCAGTGCTACAGGGGTACACGGTATATGGTTGCTACTGTTTAGGGCAATGTTTTTCCTGCCTATATTAATTCAAAAAATTTGCGACTCGCTTTATGGAGCAGTGAAAAAGCATATGCCTGTTTTTAGTAAAAACAGTAATTCAAAGGTTAAAAATAAATCTAAGAAAGCCGCCGAGTGAAAATTCGGCGGCTTTTGCATAAATATCTTACTTACTTTTTCTTATGGACAAAACGCAAGCTAAACATTAACAATATCTAAATCAACCTTTAAGTGTTTTGGAGGTGTTTCTTGCTTGAAAAACATAGACATATACCAAGGCAGATATGTGATGTTATTTTTAAGAGATATGTTTCCTTTACAAAATACAAATCCCTGATCAATTTTCCATTCAGCCTTTGAAAGAACATTGTCAAGGGCTTTATGCTTATGAAAATCGTTACCTGATTTTATTTCAATAGGGACAACATTCTTTCCTTGTTGTACTATAAAGTCAACTTCTCCAATGTTTTTTTTGTTATAATATTTAAGCTTAAATCCTTTTGATACAAGTTCCTGTGCAAATACATTTTCAAGAATACTTCCCATATTTACGGACAGATCCCCCGCTAAAATGTCAAATTGAATATTGCCCATTGATTCAGCACAAAGTAAACCGGTGTCACATAAAAACAATTTAAAAAGGTTGTTTTGTAAATTAAGCTCAAGCGGAAGCTTTGGTTCCGTAATGTTGTAGCACGGGAGAGCAACACCTGCATCATTAAGCCAGTTAAAGCTGGTTTCGTACCTTAACATTCTTGCCGTACCTTTTATATTAGTCAGTGTAAATCTTCTGTTCTTGTTATTTAGCTCAGCAGGAATCATATCAAAAATACTTTTAATTTTTTCTTTGTTACTATTTGCATATTTTGAAATATCCTGACGATACAGTGCAAGAATATCCCTCTGAATTTTAATAACCTCACCGATATCTTGAATGTCTGTGAATTTTTGAACAACAGCAGGCATACCTCCCACTATGATATAATAACGGAAAAGCTTTAGCATTGACTGATGAACTGCTTCACTGATTTCTGTTTTTTCTTCATAACATTTTCTTAGATATCTTATTGTATCCTTTTGCACACCGTTTGCTATTGAAAATTCTTCAAAGTCAAGGGGGTACATTTGATAGATTTCTTCATAACCAACCGGATAGGATTTTACTTCTTTGTAATTTACACCCAACAGAGATCCCGATTCAATATAATCGAATCTACCGTCATCTACAAGAAACTTAATCGCTGTTCTGGCAGAGGGACATTCTTGGATTTCATCAAAGAATATTAAAGTTTTTCCTTTTTCCAAGGACTGTCTTGTGTAGGCAGTAAGGTTGATAACAAGCGTGTCAGCGTTTAAATCTCCGCTGAATATTTTACTTGCTTCGGGATTTGTTATAAAGTTTATCTCTACAAAATTTTCATAATTTTCTTTTGCAAATTTTCTGATAATATATGTTTTTCCAATCTGCCTTGCTCCCGTAACAAGCAGAGCCTTTTTGTCAGACCTGTTTTTCCAATCCAATAAATAATCATACGCTTTTCTATACAGCATAGAATCACCTGCTTTTATTATGTAACAAATTTCTTGAAATATTCAAGGGTTATTGTAACAAAATTCTCATAATCCGAGCTATATTTGTAACATTTTTCTTTATTATAGCAATGTTTATAATGAAATTCAAGAGATTTTGCAATACA